>JBKQQQ010001093.1:0-4841 GCA_052144275.1 Streptosporangiaceae bacterium | reverse complement strand
GGCTTTACCGAACGTCATCCCGAGCTGCGGACCAGCAAAGGAACCATCAAGCTGCGCCCGCAGGACGCGGCCGCCATCGACGACGACGAGCTTGGTGGCCTCGTCAGCGCGGCCCTGGAAGCCTGAGCACCACCTCATCACCCGGCCGTCACCCCGGACTGGCGGCCATCGGAAAGGTCTCCGGGACCCACCACCAGAGCCAGCGTCTCAGCAAGAACCCGCGGCGCATCCGCCTTCTCATCCGCCTGCACGGGTGGCAGACTCTCCCCTTGATCATGCCGATACGCATCATCTGTCACGGTAGCATCCTTTGTGCTACCGTGACACTATGAGTGGCACCCCAGAGGGCGAGCGGGATCCGCTACCGATGAGCGCGGGGCAGCCTGCCAAGGGACGGGGCGCCGAGGGCCGGGTAAGCCGTAGCCGGGAACCCGGCCGGCCTGCGCCGCGTGCGGAAGCCACCGAGCGGACCTCTGCCCGGCACCGCATCGGGATCAGGGAACTGCGCCAGCACGCGAGCATCTACGTCGACCTGGCGGAGAAGGGCTACACGGTGGACATCACCAACCGGGGGCGGCTGGTGGCCCGACTCGTTCCGGTCCGGGAGCCGGGCAGCCCGCTGGAACGCCTGATCGCGGCCGGGATCATCGAGCCGGCCGAGGAACCGGGCGGCGTCGGCGACATCGAGCCTTATCCGGCGTCCGCCGCCAGCAAGGCCACGGCGCCCGCCGACAGCAAGGCCACGGCCCCGAGCAGACGGGAGGGTCGGCGGTGATCTACCTCGCCTCCTCCGCGCTGGTCAAGCTGGCCATGACCGAACCCGAATCGGCGGCGCTGGTGCGATGGCTCGCCGGGCGTGCCGACCAGCCACTGGTGTCGAGCGCGCTGTACCGGGCGGAGGTGCCGCGGGCCGTCTGGCGGGCCGAGCCCGGCGCGCTGCCACGCAGCTACAAGCTGATCAAGCGCATCGCCCGGATCGCGCTGAGCGCTGACGTGCTCGACAACTCGGCCACGCTGCCGCCGCAGGAACTGAGCCCGGCGCAGGCCATCCACCTAGCGTCCGCGCTGGCGGTGAAGCGGGAGCTGACCGCTTTCGTGGCCTACGACGAGGACTTGCTCGCCGCGGCCAGGGACGCCGGGCTCCCGGTGGCTTCGCCCGGTTCGCCCTAGTCGGTGCGCCGGCCACGACATTGCCACCAGGCGACACAGATCGTATCGTCTGCCTCAGAATCCACATGCCCGGCGGCATCCGTCGGCCCCGCCCATGAGAGCCGTGTGACCAGCATGAACTCGATGCCGCCCGAACCAGGCTTCGGCGTCCAGGGGAGCATGGGCGAGCGGCCCGTTCGCCGGATGAGCGTTAGGCGCATCATCTGCGGCATTATCTGGGCGGTCCTCACGGTCATCCTGGGAGCCGGCGGCGTGGCCGAACTGACCGTCGACAACACCGGCGGGGCCGTTCTGTGCTTCGTCCTGGCCGTAGGCACCGGCTGGTACGACTTCCGGGTCTGGACGCTGCGGGCCCGCCGGCTCTGGCTCGTCATCTGAGGGACCAGCGCGGCGGGCCCAAAGCAGCGTCAGAAGGCGGCGGGCTCGGTGTAGGCGCCCCATTCGGCGCGCAGGACGCCGCAGATCTCGCCGAGGGTGGCCTCGGCGCGGGCCGCGTCGAGCATGGGCGGCACCAGGTTCTGCTCGGTGCGCGCCGCCGCGACCAGCTTGGACACGGCCGCGTCGACCGCCTGGGAGTCGCGTCCGGCCCGGTGGCGGGCCAGCAGGCTGACCTGCTCGCGTTCGACCTCGGGGCTGATCCGCAGGATCTCCAGCGGCTGGGCGACCGTGTTCGTGTGGCAGTTCACGCCGACGACCTTCTTCTCGCCCTTCTCCAGCTGCTGCTGGTAGACGAACGAGGCCTCGGCGATCTCGCCGCTGAACCAGCCGCTCTCGATGCCCTGCAGGATCCCGTCGGTCATCGAGCCGTCCGAACTCATCCCGCGAATCTTGGCGAAGATCGCCTCCGCCTCGTCCTCCAGCCGGTCGGTCAGCGCCTCCACGTACCACGACCCGCCGAGCGGGTCGGAGACGTTCACCACGCCGGACTCCTCCATGATCACCTGCTGGGTGCGCAGCGCGGTCTCGGCCGCCGCCTCGCCCGGCAGCGCGAGCACCTCGTCCAGCGCGTTGGTGTGCAGCGAGTTGGTCCCGCCCAGGATGGCGGCCAGCGCCTCAACGGCCGTCCGGACGATGTTGTTGTCCGGCTGCTGCGCGGTCAGCGAGACGCCCGCCGTCTGGGTGTGGAAGCGCAGCCACTGCGCCCGCTCGGTGCGGGCGCCGTAGACGTCGCGCAGCCACCTGGCCCAGATCCGCCGGGCGGCGCGGAACTTGGCGATCTCCTCGAAGAAGTCGATGTGCGCGTCGAAGAAGAACGACAGGCCCGGCGCGAACTCGTCCACGTCCAGGCCGCGGGACAGGCCGAGCTCCACGTAGCCGAACCCGTCGGCCAGCGTGAACGCCAGTTCCTGCGCGGCCGTCGAGCCCGCCTCCCTGATGTGGTAACCGGACACCGACAGCGGCTTGTACCTGGGGATGTTCTGGCCGCAGTACTCCATCAGGTCGCCGATCAGCCGCAGGTGCGGGCGCGGGGAGAACAGCCACTCCTTCTGCGCGATGTACTCCTTGAAGATGTCGGTCTGCAGGGTCCCGTCCAGCTTGGCCAGGTCGGCGCCCTGGCGTTCGGCGGCCACCAGGTACATGCAGAAGATCGGCACGGCCGGGCCGCTGATCGTCATCGAGGTGGTGGTACCGGCCAGCGGGATGCCCTCGAACAGCACGTCCATGTCGGCGGCCGAGTCGATGGCCACGCCGCAGTGCCCGACCTCGCCGAGCGAGCGCGGGTCGTCGGAGTCACGGCCCATCAGGGTCGGCATGTCGAAGGCCACGGACAGGCCCGCGCCCCCGGCAGCCAGCAGCATCTTGTACCGCTCATTGGTCTGCCGCGCGTTGCCGAAGCCGGAGAACTGGCGGATCGTCCACGGCTTGCCCCGGTACCCGGTGGCGTGGATGCCCCGGGTGAACGGGAACTCCCCCGGCCAGCCGATCCGCTCCATGCCTGGCACCACCGCGCCGTCCGGCGGGCCGTAGACGGGATCGACCTCGAGCCCGGACAAGGTGGCGAAGTCCGCGTCGCGCCCTGCCCGTTTAGTCTGGGCCCGTTTAGCCTGGGCCGCCTTGGCCGCCTGGTCGAACCGGCGCTGCCAGCGATCCCGCCCCGTTTCCATGATCCTGCCTCCGGAAGGTGTGAGTCCGGCGAGATAGTAGGACGTCCTACTATTTTTTCAGTGTAACCCGCCCGGACCGCTCGCACCTCCGCCGGGCAGGCACCAGGGCCCGTTCGGGAAAAAAAGAAGTTTCTGTGCAACCGATGAGCGAGTTCCATCGTCTCTTAAGAGCGCGAGGCCGGGAACGGCCTCGCGCGCAGCGGGGCCCGGACGTCACGGGGGCACGGCCGGGCCAGACCCCAGGAAATGTGGTAGAAGTTGCCGTATCACACGGGTGTTCTCGACAACCCTCCGACCGGCCCCGACATGGTGCTCATGCCGGCTGGCCGGCGCGAGGGCGCGCTGTTCCCGTCGCCTGCGAGGAACTTCATCAAGGGGGATCCGGTGGGCACCGCTGGTGAGGCTCGAAGGGATGACGCCGACGCTGCCGAAGAGCTGTTCAAGGGCGTCTACCCCAAGCTCGCCGGCTGGGTCAGGCGACTGGTCGACGACGACGACACGGCGCACGAGATCGCATCGGAGGCCTTCGTCCGGCTGCTAGGCCGGTGGACCAGGGTGGACAACCCGCAGAGCTACCTTTATATGATCGCCACCAACCTGGTCCGGGACCACTGGCGCAAGACCGAACGGGAGCGGCGCGCCATCCGCAACGTCACCGCCGGCGCGGCGGCGGACCCGGTCGCCTACCCTTTGCAGGACGTCGACGTGCGCAACCTCATCGCCTCGCTGCCACCGCGGCTGCGTGACCCGTTCCTGCTGCACTACTACGGCGGCTTCGGGATCCGCGAGGTGGCGACGCTGCTGCACCGGCCGGAGGGCACCATCAAGGCCGACCTGTTCGCGGCGCGCGCCAAGCTGAAGACAGCGCTGGGGGAACGCGATGGCTGACCGCCGCGACATCGACGACTGGCTCAGCCAGCGCATCAACCCGCTGCCGCCGCCGCCGGGCACCTTCGAGCTGATCAAGCGCCGGGCGCGGCGCCGCAAGGTCCGCAAGCTGGCCATCACCGCGACCTCGGCGGCGGTGATCGTGGCCGCAGCGGTGACCGTGCCCCAGGTGGTCAACCTGCCGGTGCTGAACCAGAACCCTACGTCGGCCGCGCAGGCCGGGCAGCCTGCCAGCGCCACGCCGGCCGGGGGCGGCCGCACCCAGTCATCGGCGGCCGTGCCGCTGCTGCCGCCGTCGCCGGCCGCGGCGCCTGTGCCGCCTAACTTTCGGCCCACCTCGGTCACGTTCGTCGGGGCCGGTACCGGCTGGGTGATCGGCCAGGCCGGCACCCCGGGCCACTGCGCCAGCCAGTACTGCACCTCGGTGGCCCTTACCAACGACGCCGGCCGGACCTGGGCCGGGGTGCCCGCGCCGTTGACCGGCGCGCCGGACGGGGCGACCGGGGTGAGCCAGATCCGGTTCCTGAACCTGAAGGACGGATGGGCGTTCGGGCCGGAGCTGTGGGTCACCCACACCGGCGGGCAGACCTGGACGCAGATCAATACGCACGGGCTGCGGGTGACCGACCTGGAGACGGTGGGCAGCCGGGCGCTCGCGCTGTTCGCGTCGTGCACCGG
>JBKQQQ010001092.1:0-6276 GCA_052144275.1 Streptosporangiaceae bacterium | reverse complement strand
CCTGCCGCAGTTCCCGTGCCCGCTGCCGGATCAGGTCGGCGCCGGCCTGGTTCAGCGTGGACGCTTCGCCGCGGGTGTAGCACAGAACGTGCACCGCAGCTCCGGCCGACGTCATCTTGTCGATGATGGCGCCGAGCCCGAACGACTCATCTTCGGGGTGGGCGACGACCGCCAGCACAGCAGGCCAGGGCGGCAGCAGCCCGTGTGGCTCGCGGGCAGGGCTGCCGTGCAGCCTGGCGGACGATCGCGATTGGCCTGCGCTCATCCTCGCCAACCTCCTGTCAGGCCGCCCGGCCTCGGGAGGCGCCGACGCCTGTCCCCTATACCCCCAAGGGTATACTAAGGCCTGAGACCCGAGAAGGAGGCGGCGATGGCGGCCGCTGAGCAGACGCCGGCCTGGCCCGGCTGAGGTCCGTGCTAGCCGCTTGTAGCATCGTGCCATGGCGATGATATCGGAGGAGCACGACCCTTCGTGTTCGGCCGACTTGTCGGCGGCGGTGGCGTTGTTCCGCAGCCTGGGGGATGTGACCCGGCTGGTGATCGTGCATGAGCTGGCGCGGGGGGAGCGGCGGATCGTGGACCTTACCCGCGCGGTGGGCCTAGCCCAGTCGACGGTGTCGGCGCATGTGGCGTGCCTGCGTGATTGCGGCCTGGTGGAGGGGCGCCCGCAGGGCCGGCAGATGCTGTACCGGCTTACCCGCCCGGAGCTGGGGGCGGTGCTGGCCGCGGCGGAGCGGCTGCTGGCGGCGACCGGGAACGCGGTGGCGTTGTGCCCGGTCTACGGCGACCCGGGTAAGCAGGTGGCGGGCGGGTGAGCGGCGGTCATGCTCACGGCGTGCCGCCTGCGGGGCAGCGGCGTGCGCTGGCAGTGGTGCTGGGGATCTCCTCCGCGATCCTGGCCGCCGAGGTCGCCGGCGCGTTCCTGGCTGGGTCGCTGGCGTTGCTGGCGGATGCGGGGCACATGCTCAGCGACGTCGCCGGGCTGGGCCTGGCGCTGACCGCGGCGGTGCTGGCGGCCCGCCCCGCCACCGACGAGCGCACCTGGGGGTATCTGCGCGCGGAGGTCCTGGCCGCCGCCGCGCAGGCCGCGGTGCTGCTGGCCGTAGGCGGGTTCGTGGTCGCCGAGGCGATACGCCGGCTGGTCCAGCCGCCGGTGGTGGAACCCGGGGTGATGGCGGTGTTCGGCGTCATCGCCCTGGCCGGTAACGCCGTCTCGGTCCTGGTGCTGTCCCGGGTCCGGGACGGGAACCTCAATACCCGGACCGCCATGCTGGAGGTCGCCAGCGATGCGCTGGGTGCGGGGGCGGTCCTGGCCGCAGCGGCGGTGATCGCGCTGACCGGCTGGATGCGGGCGGATCCGGTCGCCTCGCTGCTGATCGGCGTGCTGATCATCCCGCGCACCTGGAAGCTGCTGCGCGAGGCGGTCGGCGTGCTGATGGAGGCCACTCCCAAGGGGGTGGACCTGGCCGCCGTCCGCGCCCACATCCTCGCCGTCGACCACGTCCACGGCGTGCACGACCTGCATGCCTCCGCCGTGGCCACCAACCTGCCGGTCCTCACCGCACACGTGGTGGTGGACGACTCCTGCTTTCACGACCGGCACTTGCCAGGCCTGCTCGACCAGCTGCAGCAGTGCCTGGCCGGGCACTTCGACGTGGAGCACAGCACCTTCCAGTTCGAGCCGGCCAGCCACGCCGCCCACGAACACGCCGCGCACCCCTGAGCCAGGAGGCCGCCATGGGCGAGCATCAGCCAGGCAGCCCGCACGCTCCGGCTGCCTCCACTGGCCCCGCTGGCTGGGACGGCCCGGCCCTGGCGGGCACGGCCGGGCGTGATGCGGCCTGGCATGCCCGGGCCCGCACCGCCCGGCTGCTGGCGTGGGTGTCGCTGGCGTGGATGGCCAGTGAGGGCGCCCTCGGGTCGGTGGCCGGCGCCCGGTCCGGGTCGATCTCGCTGACCGGCTGGGCGGCCGGGTCGGCGATCGAGGCACTCGCGTCCCTCATCGTGATCTGGCGGTTCACCGGCAGCCGCACGATGTCGCCCACCGCCGAGGACCGGGCCCGCAAGGCGGTGGCGGTCTCGTTCTTCCTGGCTCGCCCCCTACCTGGCCGCCCAGAGCGTGCAGGACCTGCTCACCGGCCACCGGCCCGCCGCCAGCATGCTGGGCATCGCGGTGACCACCGCCAGCATGCTGGTCATGCCGGTACTCGGGATCGCCAAACAGCGCCTGAGTGCCCGCCTGGACTCCCGTGCCACCGCCGGGGAAGGCACGCAGAACCTGCTGTGCGCCGCCCAGGCCGCCGCCGTGCTCGCCGGCCTTGCCGCCACGGCCACGCTGGGCTGGTGGCAGGCCGACCCCGTCATCGCCCTTGCCCTGGCCGCCCTCGCGGTCCGAGAAGGCCGGGAAGCCTGGCGCGGCGAAGACTGCTGCTAACTGCCCGCCGCAGCACGCTGGGCCGGCGTGTCAGCTGCCGGTCACCTGCCCGGCCATTATGCGATGGGCAGGCATACCGAACTCGGCGTCCGCTGACAGGCCCGCGGCCCGCCAGCACGCCCCGGAGCAGCAGTTTCAGGTGGCTGGCGCTGCGGCCGGGTGTGGGACCGGCGCTTCTGCTTGCGAGGGGTTGCGCTCAGCCCATCATGCCCATCTGCCCGTCCTGGTGCCATTGCTGCAGCTGGGCGAGTTCGGATTGCCGTTCCGCCAGCATGGTGCGGGCCAGTGCGCGGGCCTGCGGACTGGCGCCCGAGCCGAGCTCCTGCCGGCACAGCGCGATTTCGGCGTTGTAACTGCTGATCATGGCGTCCAGCCAGTGGCTGTTGAACGACTGCCCGTGCTCGTGGCTGATCTCGGCCCAGTCGGCTGCGTGCATCATGCCGGTGCCCATCATTCCAGCGGGCAGGCTGGCGCCCGGCGAGTAGGGCGCAGGCATGGGCTGGTGCCAGTCGCCCATCAGCTCGCGCATCCCCTGGGCATCGCCGGCCTGCGCCCGCATGCGGGCGGCGAACTGCTGGAGCTCCGGCGCTGCCGTGTGCCCGGTGACGGTGGCGGCCAGAGCCGCCGCCTGCCCCTCCAGCCCCAGCATCCTGGTGGTGAAGGTGATATCGGCAGTGCTGAAAGCCGTCGGCGTGGCAGCCGCCGAGGCCGCTGCGCCCGGCGTGGACGACCCTGGTGCGCCGGGGCTGGCGCTGGTGCCGCAGGCGGCAAGGGTCAGGGCGGCTATCACTGCCGCGCCGGCAGCGGCGGCCTGGTAATGCCTGGATGTCATGATGTTCCCCGTTGCTGGAAGGGGCTAGGCCAATGAGCTGCCCGGACTGGTCAGTTGTGATGCGTGCGGAACGCGCCGGAGGCGATGAGCATGCCGGAGCGGGTGCGGACCTGGATCTGATCGCGCCAGCGAGTCGTGGCGTAAATCCCTAATGCTTCTCCCTCCAGTCTGGCCATTCCGCGGCTGTCAGTACCGTAGGGCGGTATATCGCGGAGCCCCACCGGCGAAGGGCACTTCCGGGCAGGACCGAGGTCCCGGGCGGCAGGCAGCGGCCCCGACCTGGTGCTGCCGCCTGGTCCTGCCCGGCCGCGGGTGGCTGGGCCGGGGCGCGGTCGCAGGTGATTGCGAGCCGGTAGCCGGTACCGGTCACGGTGTCGATGAGCCCCGGCGCGCGGGGATCGGCGCCGATCTTGCGGCGGAGGTTGCGGATGTGGGAGTCGATGGTGCGTTCGTAGCCTTCGTACTCGTAGCCGCGGGCCCGGTTGACGAGTTCGTAGCGGCTGAACACCCGGCCGGGGACGCTGGCCAGGGTGATGAGCAGTTTCCATTCGGTGGCGGTGAGGCCGACGGGCTGGCCCTGCGCGGTGACCTGGTGGCGGGTTTCGTCGATAAGCAGCTGGCCGCCGCCGTAGGAAGCCGACTGGTCACTGCCGCCGTCGCCGGCGGCGTGGCGGAGGATGGCGCGGACCCGGAGGACGACTTCGCGGGGCTGAACGGTTTGGTGACGTAGTCATCGGCGCCGAGTTCCAGGCCATGGAGGCGGTCGGCGGTCCCGGTCTTGGCCGTGAGCATCAGGATCGGGATGGCCGCCTGGGTGCGGACCTCGCGGGCGACATCCTCACCGGGTACATCGGGCAGCCGCAGGTCCAGCACGATCAAGTCAGGATGCGCCCGGCCGGCCAGGGTGATCGCCTCGGCTCCGGAGGCGGTGGTGACGACGGTGAGCCCGTCATGCTCGAGATAGGTGCGCAGCAGGTCACGGATTTTGTGCTCGTCCTCGACGACCAGCACGCACTGCGTCACGGCCATCACCTTCTCCCTCATACCCGATCCGACCACGCGAGCGTGCCTGCCTGCCTGCCTGCAGGGGCAGGTGTCCCTGCCTGCCAGGGGCCAACGCCCCTACCAGCGGGCCTGCCGGCAGCGTTGCCTGGGACCGTAGAGAAGTCTCGCGGGCGGCTGCTGGGGCCGCTGGGTGGCGGCTATTCGCCGCGTTCACCCTCGTCGGGGTCGGCGCGGTGGCGCTGCTCGCGGTGCTGGCGGTGATCTCGGTACGCAGCCAGACCACCGGGCTGGTGGCATCCCAGCGCGACCAGGCGCGCTACGACATCGCGGCTGCCCTGTCCGCCGCCTACGCCAAGGCCGGGTCCTGGCAGAAAGCAGACCTCGCCGGCGCGCAGGCGCTCGCCGACAGCACCGGCGCGCAGCTGATCATCCTCGGCACCTCCGGCGGTCAGGTCACCACCATCACCCCGGCCCACATGCCAGCCCACGAACCGGGCCACGAACCCGGGCGGCACGAACACGCCGGGCATGGATCACGGCGGGCACAGCACGGAACCGCCGCAGAGCCATCACGAAGGTGACGACGTTGCCGCGGCTGCCCAGGCCGCCGCGGCTCCGGCGGCCGCGGCGAACCCGGGGGCTACCCCGAGTCCCGCGGCCGCGGCAGCCCTGGCGGGCTCAGGTTATGGTGCGTCCTCCATGACGCGGTCGTAGCTGCGGCGTGCCCGGGCGCTGCGGGCGCTGGCGCCGTAGCGGCGGAGCATCTGCGGGGAGGTCCAGCCGTTGAGCTCCATGAGGTCGCCCTCGGCACCGCCCCCGTCGAGCCAGGTGTGGCTGAAGTGGTGCCGGAACCGGTGCGGGAACACATCGATGCCGCACTGGCGGCCGCGCCGGACGATGACCTGGTAGATCCCGCTGGCTGTCATCGGCCCCCGGTTGCCGGCCCCGAGCCACAGCTGCGGCCGGTACGCCTGGGCGTGCCTGGCGCGGACGCGGAGGTACCGGTCGAGGCTGCGGGCGGCGTCGAAGCTGATCTTGACGGTCCTGGTCTTGCGGCCCTTGCCGTGCACGGTGAGCTCCCGCTGCCACAGGTCCACATCGCTGCGCCCCGGGTCGTCGGCGTCGTAGCGGATGCCCGCAAGCTCCGACAGGCGCATTCCGGTCGCCCGGAACACGGCGATCAGGGCGGCGTCGCGGCGCTCCGCGAACGCGCGGCCCGCGCAGGCGCGCTCCAGCCGTGGCAGGTCCGCTGCGGTGAAGACCGGGACGGGCTTGTCGGGGACGCGGGCCGGCTTCAGCCCGGCCATGGGGTCGGGGATCTCTTCCTCGGCGGCCAGCCACTTGAAGAACTGCTGCAGGGCGCGGTACTGGTTGCTGGCGTATGCGCTGCTGTACCGGTCCAGCAGCCAGACAATCCACCGCTGGATGTCTTGCTTGCCGACCTCTTCCCAGCTGGTGAGGTCGGTCTCCCGGCGCAGGTGGGCGGCGGCGAACCACTGCACCGCCTCGGTATAGGTCCGTACTGTCTTGCAGGCCTTCCCCTCGGCGGCCAGGTGCAGGCGGAACGAGCTGATCGCCGGCTGGAAGCCCCCGGCGTCCAGCTGCTTGGACTGCCGAGGCCGCGGCTTCAGTGCGGTCATGGTCTTGCCCTTCTCGTGAAGCGCACCATCCTCAGCTCGTAGTTCTCAAAAGCCAAGGATTCCAAAGCACCACGGGGCACCGGTTCAGCATGGGCTCACAGCAGCCCAGCCGAAATGACCGGACCTCGGCGCAGCACCACAGCGGGCTCAGCCGCTCAGGCCGGGTCATTGAGGCACGGCCATGGTCAGGGCTCGCCGTCCATGATGCGGTCATAGGTACGCCGGGCCCGGGCGGCGCGGGCACTGGCACCGTACCGGGTCAGCATCTGCGGGGAGACCCAGCCGTTCAGCTCCATCAGGTCCCCCTCAGGCCCGCCGCGATCCAGCCAGGTGTGGCTGAAGTGGTGCCGGAAGCGGTGCGGGTA
>JBKQQQ010001091.1:0-5926 GCA_052144275.1 Streptosporangiaceae bacterium | reverse complement strand
GCCATGACGACGAGCATGCCGGCGGAACCGCGTCCGGGCCGTCCGCTGATCACGTACCTCACGTCATCCGGTCCGTACACGTACAAGATCCGCTGCGGCTGGTAACGGACGGTCTCGATGACCACACGCCAGCGCCCGCTGGTCCCGGCGCCCGGCACGGTGACCGGCCGCGCCAGGTGCGCCGTGAGCCACGAGCCGCCGGCCGGGATAGCCGGGCCATGAGCAGTGCCAGGGGCCGCGAGAGTCAGCACCTGCCCGCTCGCGCTCAGCAACTCCATGTCGCAGGCCCCAGGCAGGACCTGGCTGGAGACCTGGCCGGAGACCGGGCCGGAGACCGGGCCGGAGCCGGGCACGGCCACGAAGCCGTGGCTCAGCATGCTTCCCGCACACGCCAGCAGGTCATTGTCGGTTTGCCGCACCAGGTAACCGCTGGCCGCCGATACCCCGACCAGGCCGGCCGCGACCGCCCCGATCGCCACCAGGCTCACGGCAAGGCACGGCAGCAGCACCCGCAGCGGTATCCGGCTGAGCGCGCCCATTCATCCAGTCTCGCCAGTCCTCGTCACCGTGGCGAGCCCTGGATCGCAGTGCGGATATCAGGCGTAGATGCGGAAGACAGGTTCTGCGACGCAGGCTGGCTTGTCGCCCCCTTCGCGCTCGATGACGGCGCTGACCGTGAGTTGCAGGCCGCCCTTGACTTCCTCGACGTCGGTGAGGGTCGCCCTCAGCCGGATCTTGCCGCCGACGGGTACGGGGGAAGGGAAGCGGACCCTGTTCAGGCCGTAGTTGACACCCATGGTCGCGTCGGTGACGGTGAGCACCTGCGACCACAGGGGGATGAGCAGCGAGAGGGTGAGGTAGCCATGGGCGATCGGCCCCCCGAAGGGGCCCTCCTTCTTGGCCCGCTCCACGTCGACGTGGATCCACTGGTGGTCGTCGGTAGCGTCGGCGAAGGTGTTCACCCGTTCCTGGGTGACCTCGATCCACTGGCTGGTGCCCAGTTCCCTGCCCTTGAGCGAGGGCAGTTCGGCGATGGTGGCCGTGGTGCTCATGCGGTTGTCTCCGTCGTCTGGGTGGCGGGCAGGTTTGTTCACTGTGGCGGCTCGGGAAATTCCTGCCCGACACGCTGCAGCGACGCGGCGAAGCGGTCGGGCCAGATGCTGGCGATAGCGTCGGCGGTCCACCCGCTGCCATCGGCGAACTCGGTCACGGCCTTGTCGATGTCGTTGACCACCACGGCGGCGCCTGACCGGGCGAGCTCGGCGGCGTAGGCCAGGCCCAGCCCTCGCCCGCTGCCAGTGACGATGGCGACCTTGCCGGACAGGTCCACGATGGCTCCCTCGAGGATGGAGTGCTCAAGCCGGTACCGCGCTAGAACCCGTGTGTGGATCTAGTAACGTGCATTGCATATTCGTCCGTCAAGCAGACAGGCGTCCAATCAGCAGATGATGCGCCAGGCCAATCTAGTTAAGGATTGCTAATCAGATGCTGAGCGGTGCTGCGACGATGACGGCGCCGGTTCTGCGGAGCCTGGCGGATCCGGCCGGCGACGGATTCCGGCGCAACGTGGCGGAGCACGCCGCGCTGGCCGCGGAACTTCGGGCGCGGCTGGCCGCGGTCGGCCGGGGCGGCCCGGAGCGGGCCCGCGAGCGGCATGCCGGGCGCGGCAAGCTGCTGCCCCGCGACCGGGTCGACGCGCTGGTGGACCCGGGCTCGCCGTTCCTCGAGCTCTCCCCGCTGGCGGCCAACGGGATGTACGACGACGAGGCGCCGGGCGCCGGCCTGATTACCGGCGTCGGGAGAGTGAGCGGCCGGGAATGCGTGATCGTCGCCAACGACGCCACCGTCAAGGGCGGCACCTACTATCCCATGACCGTCCGCAAGCACCTGCGTGCCCAGGAGGTGGCGCTGCACAACCAGCTGCCCTGCGTCTACCTGGTCGATTCGGGGGGCGCGTTCCTGCCGATGCAGGATGACGTGTTTCCCGACCGGGAGCACTTCGGCCGGATCTTCTACAACCAGGCCACGCTGTCGGCGCGGGGTATCCCGCAGATTTCGGCGGTCCTCGGCTCCTGCACGGCGGGCGGCGCGTACGTGCCGGCGATGAGCGACGAGACCGTGATCGTGCGGGGGCAGGGCACGATCTTCCTGGGCGGTCCGCCGCTGGTGAAGGCCGCCACCGGCGAGGTGGTGACGGCCGAGGACCTGGGCGGGGGCGAACTGCACGCCCGCACCTCCGGTGTGGCCGACCACCTGGCCGAAAACGACGCGCACGCGCTGCGCATCGTCCGCTCGATCGTCGCCACCCTCGCGCCGCGATCCTCGCCGCCGTGGGAGGTCGCGGCGAGCGAGGAGCCGTCCGTCGATCCGGCTGGCCTGTACGGGGTGGTGCCGGCCGACTGGCGCACGCCCTACGACGTGCGTGAGGTCATCGCCCGCATGGTCGACGGGAGCCGGTTCGCCGAGTTCAAGGCGGCCTTCGGTCCCACGCTGGTGACCGGGTTCGCCCGCCTTCACGGTCACCCGGTCGGCGTCGTGGCCAACAACGGCATCCTGTTCAGCGAGTCGGCGGTCAAGGGCGCGCACTTCATCGAACTGTGCGACCAGCGCCGTATCCCGCTGGTGTTCCTGCAGAACATCACCGGCTTCATGGTCGGCAGGCAGTATGAGGCCGGGGGCATCGCCAAGCACGGCGCCAAGATGGTCACCGCGGTCGCCTGCGCCCGGGTGCCGAAGTTCACCGTGATCATCGGCGGCTCGTTCGGGGCCGGTAACTACGCCATGTGCGGGCGCGCCTACTCTCCCCGCTTCCTGTGGATGTGGCCGAACGCGCGGATCTCGGTGATGGGCGGCGACCAGGCCGCCAACGTGCTGGCCACGGTGCGCCGTGACCAGCTGGAAGCCGGCGGCCAGCCGTGGCCCGCCGAGGCCGAGGAGGAGTTCAAGCGGCCGATCCGTGAGCAGTACGAGCACCAGGGGAACCCGTACTACTCCACCGCGCGGCTGTGGGATGACGGGATCATCGACCCCCTGGACACGCGGCAGGTGCTGGGGCTGGCCTTGTCGGCGGCGGCGAACGCGCCGCTGGAGCCCGTCCGCTACGGGATCTTCCGGATGTAGGAGGCTGGCACCATGTTCGGCACTGTCCTGGTGGCCAACCGCGGCGAGATAGCGGTGCGGATCATCCGCACGCTCCGCGCGCTCGGTATCCGCAGCGTCGCGGTCTACAGCGACGCGGACGCCGGGGCCCGGCATGTGCGTGCGGCCGACCTGGCGATCCGGCTGGGTCCGGCCCCGGCCGCCGAGAGCTACCTGCACGCCGGAGCCATCCTGGCGGCGGCCGCCGACAGCGGCGCCCAGGCCGTGCATCCCGGGTACGGCTTCCTGTCCGAGAGCGCCGCGTTCGCCCGTGCGTGCGCCGCCGCCGGGCTGGTGTTCATCGGCCCGCCGCCGGCCGCGATCGAGGCGATGGGCGACAAGATCGCCGCCAAGGCGACGGTGGCGGCGGCCGGCGTCCCGGTGGTACCCGGGGTCGGCGCGGCCGGCCTGTCCGACAGCGACCTGGCGGCCGCGGTGGCCCAGATCGGTTTCCCGGTGCTCATCAAGCCCTCGGCCGGCGGCGGCGGCAAGGGCATGCGGCTGGTCCGCACCCCTGGCGAGCTGCCTGCCGCCCTGGAAGGGGCGCGGCGGGAGGCCCGGGCCGCGTTCGGTGACGCCACGCTGCTGGCTGAGCGCTACATTGAGCGGCCCAGGCACATCGAGATCCAGATCCTCGCCGACGGCCACGGCACCGTCATCCACCTGGGCGAGCGTGAGTGCAGCCTGCAGCGGCGGCACCAGAAGATCATCGAGGAAGCGCCCGCGCCGCTGCTGGCGGGCCCCGGCCGCGCCGCGATGGGGGCTGCCGCCGTCGAGGCGGCCCGCAGCGTCGGCTACGTAGGCGCCGGCACGGTGGAGTTCATCGTCCCCAGCGAGGCACCAGGGGACTTCTGGTTCCTGGAGATGAACACCCGGCTGCAGGTCGAGCACCCGGTGACCGAGCTGGTGACCGGGTGGGACCTGGTCGAACTACAGCTCCGGGTGGCTGCGGGCGAGCCGTTGCCGATGCGCCAGGACCAGGTGCGCCTGACCGGCCACGCCATCGAGGCCCGGGTCTACGCCGAGGACCCGGCCCGCGGCTTCCTGCCGACCGGAGGGAAGGTCCTGGCGCTGCGCGAGCCCGACCTGCCGCACGTGCGCGTGGACTCCGGCCTGGCCGAGAACATGACGGTGAGCAGTGCCTACGATCCCATGCTGGCCAAGGTCATCGCGCACGGCCCGGACCGCCAGACGGCGCTGCGGCGGCTGGACGGCGCGCTGGCAGGCATGGCCGTGCTGGGCGTCACCACCAACATCGCGTTCCTGCGGGCCCTGCTGAACCACTCCGATGTTGCCGCGGGCAAACTGGACACCGGGCTGGTCGAACGCGCCGTCCCCGCCGCCCCTGCTCCCGCCTCCCCAGCTGGCGGCATCCCCGAGGACGTGCTGGCCGCCGCCGCGCTCGCGCACCTGCTCCTGCGGGAGCCGCCCGCAGGGCCGCGCAGCCCGTGGGATATTCCTGATGGCTGGCGCGTCGGCGGGCCCGCCTGGACCACGGTGCGGCTGACCAGCGGGACCGGTGACCCGGTGCCTGTCCGGATCCGCGGGCGTGCCTGTGCCACGGCCGAGGTCTCCGTCGGCGGTGCCGATCCCGTGGCCGCGCATGCGGAATTTCAGGACGGCACACTGATGGTCACCTGCCAGGGCCGGACTCAGCGCTATGTGTACGCGCACACCGGCAGCGCGACCGGCCACGGCACGGCCTGGCTGGGCCGTGACGGCCAGGCCTGGGCGCTGGCGGAAGAAGAGCCACTGGCCGCGGGGCCCGCCGACGCGGGCGGCGGCGACGGCGTGGTCCGCAGTCCGATGCCGGGCACCGTGCTGGCCGTCAAGGCAGCCAAGGGGGAGCGGGTGCGGGCCGGGCAGCCCCTGCTGATCGTGGAGGCGATGAAGATGGAACACACCATCAGCGCGCCAGTTGACGGCGTGGTCGCGGAACTGACCGCGGCCGTCGGCCAGCAGGTCGGACTGAACGAGGCACTCGCGGTCATCAGCCCCGCAGAGCAGGCCGGCTGATACGTGCCGGGGTGCCTTCTTGTCGCTGGCCGGCGTCCCTACGGCCGGACCGCGCCGTCGAAGGTCGCCGCGTACCAGCCGGTGTCCATGGGAATCTTCTCCACGTCCTCCCCGGTCTGCGGCGCGTCGATGATGTAGCCGCCGCCCACGTACATGGCGACGTGACCTTCGCCGTCGTAGTACAGCAGGTCCCCGGGCTGGATGGCGGAGGTGGCGATATGCGGCAGGGCCGCCCACTGCTCGTAGGTGTCACGCGGGATCGCCACCCCGGCCGCGGCCCAGGCGGCCTGGACCAGCCCGGAGCAGTCAAAAGATCCGGGACCGGTCGCGCCCCACTGGTATGGCTTGCCGAGCTGCGCGTAGGTGAAGGCGACGGCCTGCCCGGCTTGGGTAGAGGTCGGCCCGGTGTACTGCTGCGGCGCTGAGCTGCCATTGGCCCCGATCGAGTTGCTCTGCACCGTCTCCTGCTGCGGGACGGTCAGGCTGGCCAGCGTGGCCTTCTCGGTCGAGATGAGCGTGCCGAGGGAGTTCTTGTGGTCGGCCAGCTGGCTCTTGAGGGTCGCGATCCCGCTCTCGGTCCGCTGCATCTCCTGCTCGACGTCGGCCAGCTGGCTGGCGTCGGTAAGTAGCTGCTTCGTCTCGGCGTTCTGGCTGCCGGACAGCTCCATCAGCAGTGAGCCTTGCTGCAGCACGACCGAGGGGTCGCCGGAGGTGAGCACGCCGGCGATGGAGGTCGCCCCGGTGTCCTCGAACGCCGCGGCGGCGGTCTGCG
>JBKQQQ010001090.1:0-2674 GCA_052144275.1 Streptosporangiaceae bacterium | reverse complement strand
GACTGCACCATTCCCGACCACCCCGAGATCTTCGTGACCGGGGACGTGATGAGCCTGAACAAGCTCCCCGGTGTGTGCGAGGTCGCCATGCAGACCGGCATATACGCCGGGGAACGCATCAAGCACGAGGTCACCGGGCACATGCCCACCAAGCCGTTCCGCTACCGTGACCTGGGGTCGGCGGCGTACCTGTCCCGCGGCCGCGCGGTCGTTTCGGTGGGACGCGTGCACCTGTCCGGCTTCCTCGCATGGGTCATCTGGTTGTTCATCCACATCGGCTTCCTGACCGGCTTCCGCAACCGCCTCGGCGCGCTGGTGAGCTGGTGGCCCGCCTTTGTCCGGGACGTGCGCAGGGAACGGACGTACACCACCGAGCAGGTGGGACTGATACACAGTGCGTACGATGCGCTGTCTCCCGCTACCGCTGGCACTGCGCTCCCTGGTAGTACGACCGGTGCAGAGCTCCCCAGTGCAGGCGCTAAGCCCACCGCCGCGGCCCCGGAAACCGTAACGGGCGTGAGGCCTGCGGCGCCGTCGGCGTTACGCCCGTTACGGCCGGGCCCCCGCGGACCGGCGGGTCTCGATCGACGGAGCCGCGTCATCCGACGAGTAGGTAGATGCTCTTTCCCGTCAGCCAGAATCCCAGCAGCAGGGAAATCACGATGATTACCTGGTCCCGATGGGTGTCCAGCCAGGTCCGCAGCGCCTCGACCCGGGCACCGGCGGTGGTCGGCCTGAACACCACGGCCAGTTCCAGGGCCAGGAAGCTGGACGTGGCCAGCAGGCAGAAGAACAGCAGCGTCAGGTAATCCGCGGTGCTCGAGAGTTTCGCCTGGCTTACTGTTGCCGCGGCGGCCGCCACCAGCGTCCACGGCTGGAGAAAGGCGGCCAGCCCTGCAGCGGACCATAGCGATAGCTGGTCCAGCCGCGCCATCCAGGCCGGAGGCTGGCGCGGGATGCCCATACGCCGCCACTGTCGTACGGCGAAGAGGATCAGCACGACACCCAGGGCCAGCTTGATGGCAATGGCAGCGGTCGACGGCGCCGTGTTCGGCGCGGGCGGCTTGCCCCCGGTCACCAGGACAACAGCGGCGATCACCACGACCAGGCAGGCCAGCCAGCCCAGGATGAAGGCCAGGCCCTTCCTGGTGCCCTTCTCGGCGCTCAGCAGCAGGATGAAAGCGGTGAGCGGGAAAGGCTCGAGGGTGATGCCGAGGCCTATGAGGAGGAGGTCAGCTACCATTCTGCGGCACTCCAGTAACAGCGCCGCGCGCGGCAGCCCAGTAAGAGGGGCGGCTCACCGGACGACGGCCAGCCCGTAGATGCCGTTGCCGACCAGGATGGCCCCAGCCACGAGCAGCACCCCGATGAGTATCTTGTTCCCGTTCGCCCGCAGCCAGCCGTTGAAAGCCGTCAGGCGACGTGTCGTTACGCCGGGCGCGACCAAGTGCAGCAGAAGGGGCAGCCATACGAGAGCCGCATTGATCACCACGACGACGATAAGGGCTATGGCGCTTTCCTCGTCGCTGACATTTGCTGTGGCGATCACCTGAACCGCGGCGATGAACGTGACGCCGGGCGCGAACAGGAGCAGGCCGACCGCAAACGCGCTGGCCGGGGCTGGGTTCGCGATCATCCTGGACACGAGCCCTTGTTTCGTTTTCTCGGGATCCGGCATCTTAGGCTTCCGCATGGCGAGCACCGCGCCCGCCGCGAGCATCAGGACGCCGATGCCAAGCCGTAGACCGTAGCGGGCCGAGTGCTGACGGTGAAGATTCAGGCCGGCGTTGCGCAGGATCACGATCACTACGAGGCCCATCACCAGGCTCATGAGGATCGCGCCGGCGAGGTAGAGCGTGCCCACCAGCCGTGGCCGGGCCGAGCCGAGGTAGACCGCGCCTACCAGCAGAGCTGTCGGAGACAGCGCTGCCAGCAGCGCGAGCCCGGCCGCTTGCAGGATCACGAGCGCTCGAGTTCAGGGCGGTGATCCCGACGGCGGCCTGAGCATTCCACCGCGTGCCCGGCCCTGCGGTCGGCGTCAGGCAACGGTCACCTCCCGCCCATAGTTCCCGTGCACTGCCGCCGGTCGCGACCAGCCTGCCGGGCGCCGTATCACTCGATTCGTTCACGGTCTCCCGCGTAGGCCTTGGCGCACCTCACCCATCGGGGGTGAGTCAATCGCCCGCCATCTGGCTACATGCTCTGCTGCATGAGCACCGGCGGGAGCGGCGCAACCAGTACCAGTTCCGCAGCGTCGCGACGCCGAACCGGCGACTTGACGCACACGGCAGGCCAGCCCGGCGGGCAGGCGGCGGCGAACCCGGCGCGGGGCAGGACCGGCCGCGGTGCCACCGATCGGCGACTGCTCGGTTATACCAGCGGCGCCCGCGGCTACCTGGTTGTGACCGTCGCATTCGGACTGGCCGGAACCGGCTTGATCCTGGCCCAGGCTGGCCTGCTGGCCCGTGCACTCGCCGTCGCCGCCCGCGGCGATGTCGCGGTCGGCCTGGCGGGAACGCTGACGGCACTGCTGGTCGTGGTGGCGGCGCGGGCAGCCGTGAGCTACGCCGGAGAGGTGACTGCGCTTCGCGCGGCGGCGACGGTCAAATCGAGGCTGCGCGTCGCGCTCACCGCCCGCTCGTTGCAGTTGGGCCCGCTCTGGCTGGGTCGCCAG
>JBKQQQ010001089.1:0-7684 GCA_052144275.1 Streptosporangiaceae bacterium | reverse complement strand
CGCCGGTGACGGCGGTGATGACCCGGCCCAGGATCGCGTACCCGAGGTTGGAGTACTCGAACCGGGTGCCCGGCGCCCAGTTGAAGCTCACGCCCTTGGCAAGGAAGGTCGCGAACTCCTCGAGCGGCAGGCCCTGCTGCCGGTCGCCCCACGGGTCGTCGGTCGGGAAGCCCGCGGTCATGGTCAGCAGGTGCCAGATCGATATCCGCGCGGAGTCCGGGCTCACCAGCGGCCAGCCACGCAGTTCGGGAACGTAGTCCTCGGCGAGGTCGTCGAGCCTCAGCGCGCCGTCGTCGCGCAGCGCCAGGATCGCGGACGCGGTAAAGCTCTTGGTCATCGAGGCGATGCGGAACACCGTACCGGCATCGGGCGGCGGCCCGCCCAGGTGCCGCTCGCCGAGCCCGGCCGCATGCACGAGCTCACCGCCGATGACGATCCCGTAGGCCAGGCCGGGCTGCCCGCCGCGCTGATGATAGCCCGCCGCCAGGGTATCCACGTCCGCGAAATCGACCATTGTCCTAGTCTTCCAGAGTCGTTCGGCTATACCGCTCAACCCGCTTGTCGTGCCATCATCTAACTGTCCGGGTACGCCGCTGGGGCGACACGAGACACGGAGGTCGACAAGGATGTCACAGCTCACTGCTGTAACTATGGCCGCGACAGGACCGCGGACCACTCCAGAGCCGCTTTACGGCGGAGCGGACAGCGGGCGCCGGGTGACCGTCCGCGACATCGCCGCGGCCAAGGCCCGTGGCGAGAAGTGGCCGATGCTCACCGCCTACGATGCCCTCACCGCCGGGATCTTCGACCGGGCCGGGATCCCGGTGCTGCTGGTCGGCGACTCCGCCGCGATGGTGGTCTACGGTCACGACACCACCATCCCGGTCACGGTGGACGACATGATCCCGCTCACCGCCGCCGTGGTGCGCGGCACCAGCCGGGCGCTGGTCGTGGCCGACTTGCCGTTCGGGTCCTATCAGGCCTCCCCCGGCGCGGCGCTGGCCGCCGCGACCCGCTTCCTCAAGGAAACCGGTGCGCACGCGGTCAAGCTCGAAGGCGGCCAGCGGGTCGCCCACCAGGTCGAGGAACTGGTCGCGGCCGGCATCCCGGTGATGGCGCACCTCGGCCTGACCCCGCAGTCGGTGAACGCGTTCGGCGGCTACCGGGTGCAGGGGCGGGGCGAGGACGGCGAGCACCTGCTGCACGACGCCAAGGTGCTGCAGGCGGCCGGCGCGTTCTCGGTGGTGCTCGAGTGCGTGCCCGCGACCCTGGCCGCCCGGGTGACCGAGGCGCTCACGATCCCCACGATCGGCATCGGCGCCGGGCCGGCCTGCGATGCCCAGGTCCTGGTCTGGCAGGACATGGCCGGCCTGTCCCCGCGGACCGCCAAGTTCGTCAAGAAGTACGCCGACCTGGCTGCCGTCCTGAGCGAGGCCGCCACCGCCTTCGCCGCCGACGTCACCAGCGGAACTTTTCCTGACGAGGAGCATTCGTATCGGTAACACCCCGGGCGACGGGGCAAGCGCGCCAATGGGCGGTGCGGCCTAGAGCCGACTTTCCCTCCAGGCGCACCAGTCGCCGTGCGCCCGGAGGGTCCTTTTCTGCGACAGTTCAGCTGATATCCCTGTCCAGGCGCCGGCGCGCTGCGAAAATAAGCGGGATACCACGCCACGACACGCCGCGTCGCAACGTCGCAACGTCAGTGACTACGCACACAAGTTCGAGATAATGAGCTCGATCAGGTTGGCTGAGCGCCGGAGTGGAGAAGAAGTTGATCAAGACAACCAAACCGGGACATGACGGCACCGTTCGCGTCACCTTCGCACTGCCCATGGACGAGCCCGGCGGAGCCGTCTCCGTAGTGGGCAACTTCAACGACTGGAACCCTTTCACCCACCCGCTGCGGAAGCGCGCGAACCGGACCCGGAGCGCCGCGGTGACGGTCAAGGCCGGCAGCACACTGCACTTCCGCTACCTTGCCGACGGCGGGGTGTGGTTCGACGACGAGAGCGTCCCCGCCCAGGACGGCCGGGGTGCCGCCATTACCGTCTGAACCAGGCCGCTCTGATTTCAGCGGCCGCCACTGGCCCCGGAACGGGACTCGGCCAGATGCATCCGGATGATGGAGTCGAAGTCCGGGTCCGGGGTCAGGCCTAGCCGGGCCGCCCGGTCAGCGCGGACACGGGCGGGCCAACTGGCGACCATCCGGGCTATCCCGGCGTCGGGGGCCCAGTCGATCAGCGCGCGGACCTGCGGTCCGGCAATCCTGCCCAGTGCGTCCGCCATGTCCGCCAGGGACACGGTGAGCGCGGGCAGGTTAACGGCGCTGCGGCCGCCCCACGCCTGGTCGCTGGCCGTGGCGGCCGACCGCAGCCCGGCGATGGCCTTGGCCGGCGAGGCCAGCGCGACCTCGGTGTCGGGCGCGACGGGACAGGTCGCGCGCTGGCCGGCCAGCGGCTCCCTGATGATGCCGGACATGAAGCCGGAGGCAGCGCCGTTCGGCCGCCCGGGGCGCACGCTGATAGTCACCAGGCGCAGGGCCCGGCCGCGCAGGAAACCCTTCCTGGTGTAGTCGGCCAGGAGTTGCTCGCCGACGACCTTCTGCGCGCCGTAGCTGGTCTGCGGGTTGGGCAGGGTCTGGTCGTCGACGACCGCAGGAAGAGGGTGATCGGCGGAGCCCCCGAAGACGGCGAGCGAGCTGGAGAACACCACGAGCGGGCTGGTCCCCAGCGCGCGGCAGGACGCTAGCAGCGCCTCGGTGGCACGCAGGTTCGCCCGGATGCCCAGGTCGAAGTCTGCCTCGCACTCCCCGCTGACCGCTGCGGCCAGGTGGAAGATCACTTCGGCTTCGCCCCAAATATCCCCAATACCCCCGATGGCCAGCGTGTCCGGTCCGGAGGCGGCGGGATCGAGCAGCTCGGCGAGATCGCCGCGAACCGCCGTCACCCGCTCGTCGGCGGCCAGGTCCGGCGGGACCGGCGCCTGGTCGATGAGCGTCACCCGGGATAGCGGGCGGGCCTCGCCGCCTGCCACCTCCAGCGAGCCGGCTGCCAGCAGTTCCCGGGCCAAGCGCGAGCCCAGGAAGCCAGCGCCCCCGGTAATTACCACGTTCACCACGGCGCCTCCCTAGCCACGGTGATCTTACGTGCTTCTGGCGATGGTCTCCTCGATCGCGGCCTGCACCTCGGCCGGACGCTCCATGTGCGGCATGTGGCCGGCGCCGTCGACCAGGTGGCTGACCGCGCCGGTCACCGATTCGGCCTGCGCCGCCGGGATGATCCGGTCAGCACGGCCCCAGATCACGGCGACCGGCACCGCGCCGCCTGTCGCCGCCAGCAACGCGGCCGAGTCGCCGCGCTGGGCGTCGCCGTCCAGGAGCGTGTCCGTCAGGGCGTGCAGCGCCTCATCCACCCCGTCCAGGCGTTTGTAGGCGAGCAGGTCATCGACCAGCTGGCGGGTCACCAGGCTTTCGTCGGCGAAGAGCTGGCCGATCACCGGCTTGAGCTCGCGGCGCGTCTGGGCGTCGGCGAAACCCCGCAGGTAGCCGGCGTTGATCTCCGGGCCGAAACCCGATGGCGCGATCAGCGTGAGCGAGGCGATCCGTCCCGGGTCCCGGACGGCGACCGTCAGGGCGACGGCACCGCCCATGGAGTGGCCGACCAGGTGGGCGCGTTCGGCGCTGAGCGCGTCGAGCACGCCGGTCACGGCGTCGGCCAGCACGCCAAGGGTGCCGCCTGAGCCGGCAGTGGCGCCTGAGCCGGGGCCCTCAGGGCCGGGGCCGCCGTCTTTGCCCGACGTGCCGTGGCCGGGCAGATCGAGCGCGTACACCCGGTACCGCGCGGCCAGCGGCTCCTGCAGGAACAGCCAGGAGTTCCGGTCGCCGCCGTACCCGTGGATGAGCAGAATCAGGTCGCCGTCCTGGCCGGCCCCGGCGAAGCTGATCTTCCGGCCGCCGACGTCGGCGGTCTCCAGCACCGCCTCCCCGGCGGCGTCCTCGGGCACGCCCGCGTCGATCACCGCGCGCGCCGCCAGCACCGCGGCATCGAGCTCGTCCTCGGTGACGTCCGCCGGGGCGATCAGCGCGATCGTGCCGCTGACCGGCACGTCCTCACCGACCCGGGCGATGATGCGCCGGACCGTCCCGGCATCGGGCGCCTCCAGCGTGCCCGCGATCTTCTCGGTCTCGATGTCCGCGAGGTCATCGCCGACCTTTACGTCATCTCCCTCCCCGACCACCCAGGCGGTGATCTTGCCGAGCCGCATCGACAAGCCCCACTTCGGCATCGCCACGGGGACGATCCGGTCATCGGTCATCGGGTCCACCCGATGACCGTCTTGGTGGCGTTCACCACGCGCTGCGCGTCCGGGATATAGAGGTCCTCCAGCGCGTTGGAGAACGGCACCGGGGTGTGCGGCGCGGTCACCATCTCGATCGGGGCCCGCAGCGCGCCGAAGGCCTTCCGCGCGACGAGCGCGGAGATGTCGGTGGCGATCGAGCACCGCGGATGCGACTCGTCGACCACGACCAGCCGGCCGGTGCCCTCGACGCTCTCCAGCACGGTGTCCTCGTCCAGCGGGCTGGTGGTGCGCAGGTCGATGACCTCGCACTGCACGCCGTCCGCGGCCAGCTGCGCGGCCGCCTCGAGCGAGGTGTGCACCATCCGGCCCAGGGTCACGATCGTCACGTCGCCGCCCTCGCGGACCACGTTGGCCTCACCGAACGGCAGCGCGTAGCTCTCCTCGGGCACCGGACCGGCCAGATCGTACAGCGCCTTGTGCTCGAAGAACATCACCGGGTCGTTGTCCCTGATGGCCTGGATCATCAGGCCCTTGGCGTCGTACGGGGTGGCCGGGAGGACGACCTTCAGGCCCGGGATGTGGGTGAACAGCGGGTACAGGCACTGAGAGTGCTGGGCCGCGGCCCGCAGCCCGGCCCCGTACATGGTGCGGATCACCACGGGCGTGACCGCCTTGCCGCCGAACATGTACCGGAACTTCGCGGCCTGGTTGTAGATCTGGTCGAAGCAGACGCCCATGAAGTCGACGAACATGAGCTCGGCCACCGGCCGCAGGCCCGCCGTGGCCGCGCCGATCGCGGCACCGATGAACGCCGATTCCGAGATGGGCGTGTCGAGCACCCGGCCGGGGAACTTGTGGTAGAGTCCCTTGGTCACGCCGAGCACGCCGCCCCAGGCGTCGTCCTCGCCGGGCGACCCCGCGCCGCCGGCGTTGTCCTCCCCCATCACGATGACGCTCTCGTCGCGCTCCATCTCTTGGGCCAGCGCCTCGTTCAGGGCCTCGCGATAGGTGATGGTCCGTGCCATGGCCAGCCTCCTGTCAGTAGCGCACGTAGACGTCGGTGAGCAGGTCTGCCTCGGTGGGCAGCGGCGCGGCCTTCGCCTCGTCGACCGCCTTGTCGATCAGCATCGTGACCTCGGCATCCACGGCGTCGAGGTCGGCCCGGGCCAGTTCGCCGGTCTCGGTCACCCGGTCCGCGAAGCGTTTGAGGCAGTCGAGTTCGGCCCGTGCGTGCTCGACCTCGCCCGCCCGGTAGGTCTGCTGGTCGCCCTCGAAATGCCCGAAGTAGCGGGTGAACTTCATCTCGATGAGCGTCGGGCCGCCGCCTTCGCGGGCCCGGGCGATCGCCTCGCTGGCCGCCTCGTGCACCGCGAAGAAGTCGAAGCCGTCGACGATGACGCCCGGCATGCCGAATCCGGCCGCGCGGTCCGCGATGTTGTCGCTGGCCACCGACCAGGTGCTGGACGTGGTCTCGGCGTAGCCGTTGTTCTCGGCCACGAAGATGGCCGGCAGGTTCCACACCGAGGCCAGGTTCATCGACTCCAGCGTGGTGCCCTGGTTGCTGCCACCGTCGCCGAAGAACGCGACGCTGACCCCGCCGGTGCCCTTGATCTTGGCGGCCAGCGCCGTCCCGCAGATCAGCGGCGGGCCGCCGCCGACGATGCCGTTGGCGCCGAGCATGCCCTTGGACAGGTCAGCGATGTGCATGGAGCCGCCCTTGCCGTGGCAGCTGCCGGTCTTGCGGCCGTAGATCTCGGCCATCATCTCGCAGGCGTCCACGCCCCTGGCGATGCAGTGGCCGTGGCCGCGGTGCGTGCTGGCGATGGTGTCGCGAGCGTCGAGGTTACTGCAGACGCCGACCGCCGACGCCTCCTCCCCGGCGTACAGGTGGACGAATCCAGGGATCTCGCCGGTCGCGAACTCCGCGTGCACGCGCTCCTCGAACTCGCGGATCGTCCGCATCGTCCGGTAGACGTCGAGCAGGTGCTCCCGGGTCAGGGCTTTCCGCTCCACCGTGTCGGTCATGTACTCCTCCTAGACGGTCGATCCTGGTGGCATAGGGGTGCGTCTGAGCAGGCCGAGGCGGGCGCTGGCCGCCAGGACGGCGGGAATGTCCACGCACCGGGGCCCGTCGGCCCGCAGCCGGACGGCCGGCTGCTCGCCTGGCCCGAAGGTGAGCTCGCGTTCGCCGTCCACGGCGATGACACCGGCCCGTGCGTCGACGGGATGAACCGCGCCGGGGTGCATCGGCTTGATCTCGTGCACCCCGACCGGCACGACCAGTCCCGGCGCGATCGGGGCGAGCACCTGCCGGGGCGCGTCGGCGGACAGGCGCGCGGTGACCCCGTGCGGTTCGTGCCGCGCGACGGGAGACAGCTGGCCCAGGACGCTGGACAGGCCGATCGCGTCGGGTTCAGCGAAGGCGCAGAACAACTGGGTCACGGTCGCCGGATCCCAGACCGCGCGGGCGCCGACATGACGTTCGGTCGAGACCGCGATGTCCACCAGCGCCGTCTCGGTCCGGTCTCCCGCCCGGACCTCGAGCAGCTTGGCCCGGGTGGTCGCGCCCTCGGCCGGCACCAGGCCGGTGGCGACCAGGCCCGCGGCCAGGCCGGCGATGGTGGCCTCGCGGACTACGGGAAACACGTTGTTGGTACCCGTCGATAGCGCCAGCATCGGCACGTCGCCCGCCGCGGAGGCGGCGACCCGGGCGGTGCCGTCGCCGCCGAGGCAGACGATCACCCGTGCGCCCGCGGTCACCATGCGCCGGACGGCGTCCACGGTGTCCTGCGCCGTCTGCCGGATCGGCTGGCCGTCGAGGAACTCGACCTCCGGCCACCGGCCGTCCTGCCCGTGCCTGCCCTGGGCGGGCCGCCGCGCGATCGCGCGCAGCACCGACGCGGAGATGCCGCCGAGGTCGGTGCTGAGCAGCACGCGGTGCACGCCGACCGCGCCGAACGCGGTGAGCATGCGCTGGATCATGTTGGCCTTCTCGGCCGTCGGGAACACCGAGGCCTGCGTGACCAGCCGGCGGATGTCGCGACCGGAGAGGGGGTTCGCCACCACCCCGACGATCGCGTCACCCATGACGCCCACCTCCTCGCCCCACTCTGCGCGCCTATCGGCCAAAAGGGAATAGCCGCCGACGGGCGCGGGCGGGCGCGGTGGCCCGGCCGGAGCCTGGCCACCGCGGCACCCCCGGTGGCCAGGCTCGGGTCAGGGCACGGTGACCGGCTGGATGACCACCGGGCCGAGGGTGGGGTTGAGCTCGGTGGCCTGGGAAACTCCCGGCGGCGTGATCACGTCCATGGCCTTGGGCACGGTGGCCGGGTCGACCGAGCAGATCGGCGCGGTCCCGCCCGGCGCGCAGACCCCGAACGTGAAG
>JBKQQQ010001088.1:0-10396 GCA_052144275.1 Streptosporangiaceae bacterium | reverse complement strand
GACAATCAGCAGGAAAGGCTCATCGGGCAGCCGATGAGAATCCTCAGAGGCCATACGCCGGACGCCTGAGCGATCAGGTGAAGATATGGTCCCATCTGCATGGCGACATGCAGGGAGGCGGATACTGAGCCGCCCCCGCCTGGCCGGCGCCAGGTAAGAGACAGAGCGAAATTCCTTGTCGGGTGAGTGAAACGAGCCCGTACCGGCTAATATCGGTGAAGCCCTACTGGTGGCGTGCGGCTGCCAGGGGTGATACCGAGGGAAGTCGCCTCCGCGTTGGGAGGTTGACCCCGTATCGACTGAGGCCCTAGTGCCAAGGGTTGGCGGACGTGCGCGCGGCGCACAATCTGGCCGTCAGCCAAGACGCCGGCGGCGTCCCGCGTGGGATGCCGAAGTTATAGTCAGTGCCACCAGTGATGGTGGATCGACATGAAGTTCCGACCCGCACGAATGGCGTAACGAGATGGGCGCTGTCTCGGCCACGTACTCGGCGAAACTGAAGTACCTGTGAAGATACAGGTTACCCGCAGCAGGACGGAAAGACCCCGTGGAGCTTTACTACAACCCGCCACTGAGATGGGGTCTAGCATATAGAGGATAGCTGGGAGACTGTGAAGCGTGGTCGCTAGATTGCGTGGAGTCAACCTTGGAATACCAGCTTTGCTAGACTTTATTTCTAACCGGGACCGTGATCCGGTTTCGGGACCGTGGCAGGCGGGTAGTTTGACTGGGGCGGTCGCCTCCCAAAAGGTAACGGAGGCGCCCAAAGGTTCCCTCAGCCTGGATGGAAATCAGGCCTAGAGAGTGTAATGGCACAAGGGAGCTTGACTGTGAGGCCTACAAGCCGAGCAGGGACGAAAGTCGGGCATAGTGATCCGACGGCTCTGAATGGAAAGGCCGTCGCTCAACGGATAAAAGCTACCCCGGGGATAACAGGCTGATCTTGCCCAAGAGTCAAGTTGGCTCCCCGCTCGAGTGATCGGGCGGTGCATAAGTGGCTCATATCGGTGAAGCCCGAGACGGACCGTGGTCCGTGGGTAATACCGAGGGAAGGTTGCTTGTCGCCAGGAACGCGCGAGTTCCTGCGAGCTGAGTTTGGAATCTAGCGGTTCCGAGCATGCTATACAAGCTTCCCCTGTAACGACTTCTCGCACTGCGAGAGATGGAGGTTCCTGGCCCTCGCGGGGTCAAATCCACGGCCTCCATAACACGCCACTGTCTCGAAAGAGACAAAGGTATAGTCTGCGCTGCAAGAGATTGCAGAGCGTCACATCGACGGCAAGGTTTGGCACCTCGATGTCGGCTCGTCGCATCCTGGGGCTGGAGCAGGTCCCAAGGGTTGGGCTGTTCGCCCATTAAAGCGGTACGCGAGCTGGGTTTAGAACGTCGTGAGACAGTTCGGTCCCTATCCGCTGCGCGCGCAGGAGACTTGAGAGGGGCTGTCCCTAGTACGAGAGGACCGGGACGGACGAACCTCTGGTGTGCCAGTTGTTCTGCCAAGAGCACGGCTGGTTTGCTACGTTCGGAAGGGATAACCGCTGAAAGCATCTAAGCGGGAAGCTCGCCTCAAGATGAGGTCTCCCTCTGGGTTAACCAGGTAAGGCCCCCAGCTAGACTACTGGGTTGATAGGCCGGATGTGGAAGCACGGCAACGTGTGCAGCTGACCGGTACTAATAGGCCGAGTGGCTTGGCTTCTACTCCATTTGACTTCGCGTCCACTGTGCGGTTCCCGAGATACGGTCGCCGCCGTGAGGGATTCTGAAAGTTCGTTTACGGACTAACAGAGCCCCTGCTGGTGACATCTCAATAGAGTTTCGGCGGTTATAGCGAAGGGGAAACACCCGGTCCCATTCCGAACCCGGAAGTTAAGCCCTTCAGCGCCGATGGTACTGCGCGGGGGACCGCGTGGGAGAGTAGGACGCCGCCGGACATGCTTGAAGAGGGTCGCTCCCGATGTGGTTGAGCGGCCCTCTTCGCTTGTCTGGGTAGTGTTAAGGCTGGAGGTTGATGAGCGTGGCCGAGGGATCCGGGACGCCGAAGAGCCGGGGAGCAGGTAGCGGGAACCCGAAGGCTTCGAAGGGCGCCAAGCCCGCCGGTAGCTATGGCCGGGGACGGTCGGCGTCGGGTGGCGCCGGCCAGGACCGTCGGCACAGCGGGGCTGGCGGAGCTGCCCGGCAGGCAGGCCGAAGCGCGGCCGCGGACGGTCCCCGGCAGGCAGGCCGAAGCACGGCTGCGGACGGTCCCCGGCAGCCGGCCAGGAAACCGGCTGGGCGTGGCACCCGTACATCGGCCGCTGACGACGGCTTGGGCTGGGGTACCACGAGGGACCAGGGCCGCCGTGGTCCGGCGGCGCGCGCGGGTGACGGCACCCGCGGTACGACACGTACGGCCGCCGACGACGGCTCACGGAGAACCGGCCGGGCGTCCGCGAGCAGCGATGCCCGGAACAGCCCTCGCGCCTCGGCGAGCAGCCGCACTCCCGCGAGCGGCGAGTATCGGGGCAGGCGGGCCCCTGCGAGCAACGAACCTCGGAGCAACCGCAGCTCCGCGAGTGGCGAGTATCCAAGCAGCCGGGCCTCGGCGAGCAGTACGCCGTCGAGCAGCTCGCCCAGGAACAGCCGAGCCTCGGCGAGCGGTGAGTATCACGGTCGCGCCCGGACCTCAGACGACAGCGGGTTTCGGCCAGCCTCTCGCAGTGCGACCGGTCGCAGTGCGGCAGGCGAAGGCTCCCGTGGCCGGACCTCACCGGGCGGCAGGCCTGGCCGGCCAGCGGAGGGAGGCTTCCGTCGTAACGCTGAGACGGGTAGCGACTTCCGCGGCGCCAGGAGGCCAGACGACGCCGGGTCAGGGCGGACCACCTCAGGTGACGCAAGGCGAAACCCGCGGCCCGCGGGCGAACGGCCGTCCCCACGTGATGGCGGCCGTGACCGTTCATATGGCGGCCGTGACCGTACATCGCGGCCAGCCCGCAGCTGGGCAGGCGACGGCCGTCCAGGCGACGGCCGGGCAGGCGACGGCCGGGCAGGCGACGGCCGGGCAGGCGTCCGGAGTCAGGCACAACCGGGCGAGGCACCGGCCCGCGGTCATGTCACGGCTTACCAGCCTGGGCCGCACGTACCTGATTCGGTCAGCGCCGAGCAGCTCGACCCGCAAGCGCGGGCCCAGCTGAACAGCCTGCCGAACGACCTGGCCGACAGCGTGGCCCGCTACCTGGTGGCGGCGGATCTGGACGAAGACCTCGAGCGGGGCCACGCCTACGCCCAGGCGGCCAAGCGCCTCGCCGCCCGGGTCGGCGTGGTCAGGGAAGCGTGCGGCGTCGCCGCCTACCAGACCGGCCGGTGGGCCGAAGCCTTGTCTGAGCTCCGGGCCGCGCGGCGGATGACCGGGCGGGACGACTACCTGCCCATCATGGCCGACTGCGAGCGAGCCCTCGGCCGGCTGGACCGCGCGCTGGCGCTGGTCCGCGAGGCGAAGGCCAGCGAACTCGAACGGACCACGCAGATCGAGCTCCGAATCGTGGAGTCGGGCATCCGCCGGGATCAAGGGCTGCCCGAGGCCGCTGTCATCGCCTTGCAGGTGCCCGAGCTGACCCGCGGACGGCTGCGGCCGTGGTCCGCACGGCTCTTCTACGCCTACGCGGACGCGCTGCTGGCGGCCGGCCGCGCGGAGGAGGCCCGGGACTGGTTCGCCCGGGCCGCCGAAGCCGATACCGACGGCGAGACCGACGCGGCCGACCGCCTGGACGAGCTGGACGGCATCGACTTCGAGGACCTGGCCGACGGGCAGGATTTCGATGACGAGCAGGAGCTCACTGACGAGCAGGAGCAGGCAGCGCCCTAGCCCAGGTCCGGGTCGCCGGCGGAACTGATCACCGCGGGCCTGCGGACACGGCGGATCCCGCTTCGACAACAGTGCGCTGCCGCACTTCGGGCTGCCTACGCCCCTGTCTTGCTGAGCCAGTGCATGATGCCCTCGACGTTGCCGACGGCCCCGCTGACCCGTTCAAACTTCTCCGCGATGGCCGGATCGACATCGGGGCTGAACGCCGCGTAGCGGTTTCTGGTGCGTTCCCGCACCATGGCGACGGCATGGTCGAGGTCCAGACCTGCCGCGTGCGCCTGGCGTGTTTCTTCCACCCACACGGTGATCTCCTCCGCCGACCGGTCCAGCGTCTGGCTGACCTCGCTGACGGGTCCGTAGTGGCTGAACAGCAGCCGCGCGGGCTGCAGCGCGGCGAACTTGCGCACCGAGGCGAGCGCGGTCTCGAGGTCGAAGTCGGGTGGCGGCGTCGCGGGCCTGACGTCCCCCGTCTCGGGGAGGTACACACCTGCCGCATCGCCGACGTACAGATCGCCGGTGTCGGAGTCGACGAGGCCGACGTGGTGCTTGGCGTGGCCGGGGGAGTAGTGGCTGTCCAGGCGCCGGCCGCCGCCGAGATCGACGGTTCCGATATCGTCGAGCGCCACGATGCGGTCGGCGGGAACGGGAGCGAGCACGCCGAAAAGCCGGTCGAGCGCGTCGCCGTAGACCATCCGGGCGCTGGCCATCAGCCTGCTGGGGTCGGCCAGGTGCCGCGCGCCCCGCTGGTGCACGACGATCTGAGCCGCCGGGAACATCGCGGCGATATCGCCGGCCCCGCCCGCGTGGTCGAGGTGAATATGGGTGACCACCACGGTGGCCAGGTCGTCGGCGCCGATCCCGAGCCGGGCCAATGCGTCACGGACCACCGGAGCCGACGGCGCTGTCCCGGTTTCCACCAGGCACGGCCGGTCGGCCCGGATCAGGTAGCCGGCCGTGATCCCGTCGTATCCGGCCATCCGGGTATCGATCTGGAACACCTCGTGCCCGAGATCGGTGATGTCCGTCGGTCCGATTCCTTCGCTCATGCCGTCCATTCAATCGGACGGGCCGAACGTACGCAGGATCAGGCCGGTGCGCGGTTTGGGGCCGAACGAGGTGGACTTCCGTGGTACCCGCTCGCCGTGAGCCGCGATCTGGGTGACCGCCTCGAAGGACGCCGGGTTCGAGATCACGGCGGTGCCCCCGGCAGGCGAGGCGGCACCGGCCGCGATTGAAGCGGCGCCGGCCGGGCGTTCCGCGACGTCAGTCGCGGTGGCGTCGCCCGAGACCGCTCGCACCGCGTCGGCCGCGTCGTGGTCGATGAGCACGTCGCGCTCGCTGTCGGTGACGCCCCACAGGCGGCCCAGCAGCAACTGCTGCATGACTGACGCGTCGAGGGTCTGCCAGGGCGCGGAAGCCCCGGCCGGCATCGAGGCGGCGAGCTGGACCAGGTCCGGGTGGCTGAGCAGGCGGAACACCGGACCGCCGGCCAGCAGGAAGGCGGGACCGTCCTGCCCGGCCGCGGCCAGGCGCTGCAGTGCGTCGTCCAGGCTGAGCCCGGCGGGCAGGTCCTGCACGGTAAACGCAGCCTTGGCCAGTTCGGCCGCGCGGTCCGGCGGCAGGCCGGGCAGCACCCGGTGGATGGCGCCCAGCCGGGGCGGGTAGGCCGCCGAGTCGACCAGGAACGCCAGCCCGTAGTCCCACGGCCCGGCGCCCAGGCCGGCCGCGCGCATCTCGGCCTGCAAGTCCAGGTAGGCGGCATACCGGTGATGGCCGTCGGCGATCAGAGCCCGGCGCCCGGCCAGGTCGGCGGAGATCGCTGCCTGCTCGGCGGAATCGCCGATCCGCCACAGCCGGTGGGTCACGCCGTCCTCTGTCGTGATCGACACCAGCGGCGCGCGCTCGGCCGTGACCCGGTCCACGACCCCGGCAGCCCCCTCCCCGGTGGCCCCCTCCCCGATAGCTGAGGGCACAGCCTCTCCGGGCTCGTCCCCGTCGTAGATGAGGAAGATCGGTTCCAGGTTGGCCTGGGTGGCCGCCATGAGCTCCCGCCGCCCGGCCACCAGACCGGGCATGACGCCTTCGTGCGGCAAGATGCCCGCCGAGTCGGGCGGGCCTAGGCGGACCAGGCCGATGATGCCGCGCTGCAGGCAGGAAGGATCCGCGTCGACAGACTGCTCGTAGATGTACAGGGAGGCCATCCGGTCCCGGATGAGCACGCCCGCCGACAGCCACTCGCGGAGCAGGCTGGCCGCCGCCTTGCTTGCGTCCGAGTCCTCGCCTGGCAGGATGAGGCGGACAACGTTGTGCGGATCCGCTGCCCGCAGATGGTCGAGGATGTCGCCGTTTATCACGTCGTACGGTGGTGATGTGACGTTTGCGATACCGCTCACCCGGTCACGGGCATAACGGATGCCGCGGAAGGGTGCCAGCACGAGACCGGAACCAGGGTCGGACGGAAAGGTCTGCACACCATGTCAAAAGGATCAAGCGGGAGCAGGGATTCCCATCCGGAAGAAAACTTCCCTGGCGGGCACCTTTCCGAAGGATCTGCGGATGACGTGCACGCCTGGTACCGGCGCGGTATGGACCTTCTCGGCCGCGGCAGCCCCGCGGCCGCGGCCCAGGTCCTGCAGCGCGCCGCCGCGGCCGAGCCCGGCTCCCGCAGCGTCCGGGAGGCCCTGGCGCGAGCCCAGTTCGACGCGGGCCAGTATGCTGACGCGGCGGACAATTTCCGCGTGATCGTCGAGGCCAGCCCGTCGGACGACTACGCGAACTTCGGGCTCGGGCTCGCCCTGGCCAGGACCGGGAACCACGCCGCCGCCGCCGAATACCTTGCCCTCGCCGCCGCCATGCGGCCCGACGCCGCGCACTACACCGAAGCCCTCCGCTCGGTCCGGGCCACGCTGCGCGCCAGGAAGGCCGCCCAGGGAGGCGCCGAATGATCAGAGGGCTGAGCGGCAGTGCCGAACCCCTTTACACCGCCTACGACGTCGCCCTGCTCGACCTGGACGGGGTCGTCTACCTGGGCGGCAGCCCCATCTCCGGGGCGGCCGGGGCGCTGCGCAAGGCCGACGCGGCCGGCATGCGGCTGGCCTACGTGACGAACAACGCCTTCCGCACCCCTGCCGCGATCGCCGCGCTGCTGACGAGCTTCGGCGTCCCGGCCACGCGGGACGACGTGGTGACCTCCGCCCAGGCCGCCGCCCGGCTGCTGGCCGAACGCCTGCCGGCGGGCGCGCCGGTCCTGGTCATCGGCGGCAGCGGCCTGCGGATGGCGCTGCGGGAACGCGGCCTGCGCCCGGTCAGCACGGCGATCGACAAGCCGCAGGCGGTGGTCCAGGGGTATTCGCCCGACGTCAGCTACTCGATGCTGGCCGAGGGCGGCCTCGCGGTCGCCGCCGGGGCGCTGTTCGTCGCGTCCAACGCCGACCGCACGCTGCCGAGCCGACGCGGCCGCCAGCCGGGGAACGGGTCGCTCCTGGCGGTGATCGCGACCGCGACCGGCGTGCAGCCGCTGGTGGCGGGCAAGCCCGAGCCGCCGCTGCACAACGAATCCGTGCTGCGGACCGGTGCCCGGCATCCGCTCGTCGTCGGCGACCGGCTGGACACCGACATCGAGGCCGCCCACCGGGTCGGCGCGGACAGCCTGCTCGTGCTGACCGGGGTGACCGGTCCGGCCGAAGCCGTTCTCGCGCCGCCGTCGCAGCGTCCCACCTACCTGGCCGAGGACCTGGCCGGCCTGCTCGAGCCGCATCCCGGTATCTCGGAAAAAGGCGGCGCGTTCGGCTGCGGCGGCTGGACGGCGCGCCTAGACGGGGACCGGCTGGAGCTGACCGGAAACGGCGAGCGCATCGACGGCCTGCGCGCCCTGTGCGCCGCCGCATGGGCCGCGGACGGCGTCAGCGAGGAATCGGTGCGTCCCGCGATCGAGCGACTGGAACGAACTGATACCGCAATGTGACGACACGCGCTCACCCGCCGTGTATGCTAGCCCGCATGTCAAGCCGCGCAGTCCGCCATCACGGTGTCACCGCGATGCTCGCGCGCGTGCTCTGTCCTTCGTGTTGTTGCTGACAACGACCCTCAGCTGACCGTTGTCGCCATTGGGCCGCCCGTTTTCAGGGCCGGCCCGAAGAACCCACGAAGGAAATTCCGTTGATCGCAGATATGTCCGTTGCCCCGGAGATCGCCATCCTGGCCGAGGCCGCCCTGCTCCTCCCCGCGCAAAGGGCCACCCGCGCGCCGGAGGTCCCCCCGGTCACGCTCGGCACGCTGGCGCGCCAGCTGCGGATGCTCGCCGCCACGCCGGAACGCTGGTGGGGTCTGGTCCGCTTCGACCCGGACCGTTCGGTAAAAATCGGGGTTGAAGACCGGCCGGAGTACGAAGCCTGGCTGGTGGTCCTGCCGCCCGGTGACTCCGGCCGGGACTGTGACTGCGACGTGGCCACGATCATCGCGGGTGAGGCGACGGAGGGGGCTCCGGGCAGTGCGGTGCTGCGCCCCGGCCCGACGCGGGTGCACGGTCAGCGGCACCGGCTGCGCGGCCACGGCGCGGGTTACTCGATCAGCCTGCACGCCCGCGCGCAACGCCCGTAGCCACGCTGAAGCCCGTAATTCATTGACCCGCAATGTGGAAGTAATAGGCTGAACGGGCCATGACGGCACCTTCCGAACGTGCCGTCAGAAAGGACTCATCCGAATGATTGAGGTACGGGGGCTCAGTAAGAGGTACGGCGACAAAATCGCCGTCAACAACCTGTCGTTTAGCGTGGAGCCGGGCAAGGTGACGGGCTTTCTCGGCCCGAACGGCGCCGGCAAGACCACCACTATGAGGCTGATTCTCGGCTTGGACTACGCGGACGCCGGCACCGTCACGATCGCCGGCCAGCAGTACGCACAGCTGGCGTATCCGATGCGCGAGGTGGGCGCGCTGATCGACGCCAAGGCGGTGCACGGCGGCCGGTCTGCCTACAACCACCTGCTCTGCCTGGCTCAGACGAACAACCTGCCCAAGCGCCGGGTGGGTGAGGTGCTCGAGCTGGTCGGCCTGACCGAGGTGGCCCGCAAGCGCGCCAAGGGCTTCTCGCTCGGCATGAGCCAGCGGCTCGGCATCGCCGCCACGCTGCTCGGTGACCCGGCGCTGCTGATGTTCGACGAGCCGGTCAACGGGCTGGATCCGGAGGGCATCCTGTGGATCCGGAACCTGATGAAGGCGCTGGCGGCCGAGGGCCGCACGGTGTTCGTGTCCAGCCACCTGATGTCGGAAATGGAGCACACCGCGGATCACCTGATCGTGATCGGCCGCGGCCAGCTGCTCGCCGACTGCACCATGGAAGAGTTCATCGCCCGCAGTTCGGGCCAGACCGTCCGGGTCTCCACCCCCCAGGCTGAGCAGCTGGCCAAGGCGGTGGCCGAGGCGGGAGGCACGGTCCTCCCCGGCGGCGGCGACGGAGCGCTGACCATCAGCGGGCTGATCGCGGCCCAGGTCGGCGACATCGCATTCGACCACGGCGTGCGGTTGCACGAGCTGACCGTGGTCCGGGCCTCGCTCGAGGCGGCCTTCATGGAACTGACCGCCGACAGCGTTGAATACCGGGCCGCCGAGAATGGGCAGGGCCAGTCGCCCGAGCCCGGCCAGGCGCCCGAGCCGGAGCTCGCCGCACAGGGCCAGTCCGCACAGGGCCAGTACAGCCACGAAGGGCGGATCTGACATGGCCGCGACGACAACCCAGCCTGCCCGCCCGCCGGTCCTGCCGCCGCCCTCCGGGCGAGCGGGTTTCGGCGGAACGCTGCGCTCGGAGTTCACCAAGATCCGTTCGGTCCGCTCCACCTACTGGACGCTGCTCGTGCTGCTGGCGGTCAGCATCGGGATCGGCGCGGCGATCAGCGCGGGCACCGCGGCCAACTGGTCGCATACCTCGCCCTCCGACCGGGCGACCTTCGACGCCACCCAGGCCAGCATCGCCGGACTATTCTTCCTGGGCCAGCTGGTCATCGTGGTGCTCGGGGCGATAGTGCTCACCGCCGAGTACTCCACCGGGATGATCAGGACCTCGCTGACGGCGATGCCCAGGCGCGTCACCGTGTACGCGGCCAAGGTGCTGGTCTTGGCCGTCGTGGCCCTGGTGGTCACGTTCGCGGCGGCCTTCATCGCGTTCTTCCTCGGCCAGTCGCTGCTAACCAGCACGCACGACAACGCGACGCTGTCCCAGCCGAACGTGCTGCGCGCTGTCATCGGCAGCGCGCTGTACGTGACGATGTGCGGCCTGTTCGCATTCGCGGCCGGGGCGATTCTGCGGCACACCGCCGCCGCCATCACCTCGGTAATCGGGCTGCTGTTCGTGATCCCGATCCTGGCCCACCTGCTGCCGTCCAGCTGGTATCAGGACCTGGCGCGGTGGCTGCCGGACGCCGCGGGCCGGGCTCTGTCGGTCACCGTCGGGCCGCAGCCCCCGCACCTGTTCTCCCCGTGGGGTCAGTTCTCCGTGTTCGCCGTCTACACGGTGATCCTGCTCGTCGTCGGGGCCGTCCTGTTCAGGAACCGGGACGCCT
>JBKQQQ010001087.1:0-3184 GCA_052144275.1 Streptosporangiaceae bacterium | reverse complement strand
TGTGGGCGAAGGTGGTGGGGTGTTCGGTGGCCCTGGCCGGAGCCCTGATCGACCGGGGCGAATGGGATGACGTGCGCCGGCTGGCCGGCTTCCTGGCCGGAGCCGGGGAAGAAAGCGCCGCCGCGGACCTGCGGATACAGCTCGGGAAGGCGGTCTTCCAAACCCATCGTGAACAGCTGCAGGGCATCAGCAACACCATGTCACCGGCCGCGATCTCCGCAGCCATCGATGCGCTGCGGGCGGTGCTGCGCGATGTTCCCGAGGAGTTCCCCGACCGGAACAGGGAGGTCAACCGGTTCCTGACGCCGCTCGCCTCGGCCATCCACGCCATCATGAAGGACCAGGACATCGACATACCGTTTACCAGCAGGGTCGAGCACATCGCCACCGGCGGCGTCGCGAAATACCCGGATCTCGTCACGATGAGCCTCGACGAGCTTGCCGCTGAATTCGAAGGCACCTGCAGATGACCCGGCAGGAAACGAAACAGGAGAAACGCCCATGGCTGGGGTTATCAACGATATTGAGGCGCTGGCGGAGTTCCGGGCCCAGCTGATGCGGTTCAACCATGACCTGGCCGAGAACTTCGCGACCATCCAGGGTCACTGGCGTGAGCTCGGGGAGGTATGGCGGGACGACATGTACCGGCTGTTCGGCGAGGCACTCGAGGAGGTCACCCCGGGCATCGCGCAGTACCTGTCGGCGACCGAAGGCCACGAGGCGCACCTCGCGGCGCTGATCGAGCGGCTTCGAGCCTACCTGGAGACCGGCGCCGGGGCGGGCCTTGGAGTCGGCCGGCCCGAGGCGGGCCGCGGGACGGAGCGGCGTGACCAGCGTCCACGCTGACATCGACGCCCTGAAGGGACTCCGCGAGGCGCTGGTCAGGTACCGGCACACCCAGCGGGAGGTGGCCAGCCGGGGCGAGGAGGAGATCAAGGTGGTCCGCGCGTCGCTGGAGGCCAAGGCGAGCCGCTGGCGTGCTCAGCTGGAGCAGTGCCAGGCCGAGTTCGGCGCCTGCCAGGAGCGGGCGGCCCAGGCGGCCGCGGGCAATGCGGCCGACGGGCCGGTGGCCGGCGACGACCCGGTGGACTGTTCGGGCTACGCCCAGGCGGTCGAACAGTGCGGGGAACGGCTGGAGCAGATCCGCCGCTGGCAGCAGCGGATCGACGCCGAATCCAGCGAGTTCCAGGGCACCGCCAGCCGGTTCGGCGACCTGCTGGAGAACGACCTGCCCCGCACCGAGGAGCACCTGCTGGCCCTCATCAGGAGCCTAGAGGCGGCCCGCCGCGTCCAGGGCCCCGGCGCCTGATCCGGCATGGTTACCCGACCATGGTGACCCGACCGGACCGGGACGGCGATCAGCAGCTCCGCCTGCTCGACGACGCCTGGGACAAGGCCTCGCAGCACTGGCACGACGGCATGACCCGCCAGTTCGACACCGACCACTTGACTCCGCTGCTCCGCGAATCCCGCGGCTACCTGGAAGCCCTGCGCAAGCTGATGGACATGCTCGACGCCGCCGAACGCGACACCGAGGGCTAGCCGCGGGCTAGCCGACCTTGCCGCAGGCCGGAGCCTTGCCGCAGGCCGGGCCCTTCAGCCGGGCGAGACCAGCGAGTTCAGGCGGGCGAGGCAGGCGGCCGGGTCTACCTCGGCCAGGACCAGGTCGTCGAAACTTGACCGCTCGGCCAACACGCTGAGCAGTTCGGGGCGCAGGGGCTTGCCCGTGGCGCGGTCGACGGTGCTGACCCGGCCGGTGAACGCGACGGCCCGCACCACGTCAGGCGGGGTGGCGCTGAATATCTCGTGCAGCGTGCGGAGCGCGACGGCCGATACGAGCCGTTCGTAACACTTGATGATCTCGCTTTCGGCCCGCGGCACCGGCTCGATTTCGTCCCGCGGCTTGACGTAACGGTACGCACGCGCCGAGGGCACCACGCGCCGCGGCGGAAGCTCGAAGTCCACCGCGACCTCCCGGCGCTCCGGCCGGTAGGCCACCTGGTACTCGCGCGGAAAGCCGTCCGGGTACTTCGAAGCCCGCAGTACGCCGTCGACGAACCACTGCACGGCCTCGGCATCGCCGGCCGCGAAGGCCGACTGGCGGCTGGTGACGTACGCGTTCCGCGCCACCGCTCGCGCGCGTTCCTCGGTGACCTTCCGGTCGTACCGGGCCTTGGCAGCGGCAAGCGCCCGCCGCCGCTCAGCGGTCTGGATTCCGTGCTCTGCCTGAGCGGCCTCGAAACGGGCTCGCGCCTCCGCCATCTGGCGGGCGTGGCGCACGGCGACGGCCAGGAAGCGGCCGAGCCCGGCCGGCGGGACGGGCGCGTAATCATTCCAGTCCGGCGCGGGAACAGCGTCCCCTAGCGGGCCGGGATCGAATTCGGGTGTCCGCGGAACGGCCATGAGCCGATCGAAGCTCAGCGGCCGGAGCGGCAGAACGCTGGTCAGGACCTCATCGAGTGCCTTCATCCGCTCCTGCACCGCAGCGGTCTTGTCGTCCGCCTCCTGCTGCTGAGACTCACGATGCTCCTGCTGGCGGAGCCGTTCCTGCTCGCCTGATCGTTGCCGTCGCTCCCGCGCCAGCCGGTCGTCTTCACGCCGCTGGTCGGCCAGGCGTTGCTCCAACGCCGCGAGGCTTCCGCTTCGGGCCATAACTCCCCTGGTCTGCGCGCCTGGTTCAGGCTCCGACAGCTATGCCATGACGATAACCGGAGCCGCAGACCGAGAAAAGCCCGGGCCGCCGCTACCGCGCGCCGGGCGGGTCGGGGTCGTAGCGGTGGTAGGTCGCGGCCATCGTGCCGTCCGGGTCGAGCCTGCGCAAGATGGCGTCGGCGATGCCGGTCAGCTGGCGGACCTGTTCGGGGGTCAGCGCGTCGATGACGTGCTGCCGGACGTTGGCGACGTGGCCCGGTGCGGTGTGCCGCACCTTGTTCCAGCCGGCCGGGGTCAGCCGGACGTTGGTGGCCCGGGCGTCCTGCGGGCACGGGAAGCGTTCCACCAGGCCCCGATCCTCCAGCCGGCGTATCACGTGGGAGAGCCGGGGCAGGGTGGCGCTGGTCTGCGCGGCCAGGGATGTCATCCGCAGGGTCCGCTGCGGCGCCTCGGACAGCATCGCGAGGGTGTAGTAGTCGAAGTGCGTCAGCTCCGCGTCGTGGCGCAGCTGGGAGTCGAGCACGCCGGGCAG
>JBKQQQ010001086.1:0-6160 GCA_052144275.1 Streptosporangiaceae bacterium | reverse complement strand
GATTCCTGCCTCGCCGAGTGCGGCGCCGAGGTAGGGGTTGCCGCGGCCGGTTGCGTTGCTGCCTTTGCGTTTCCCGGCGGACTGCCTGACCTGAGGGGACCATTTCGCCCAGGAGACCAGGTGGGCGGCGGTGGGGAACACCGCCATGTCGGTGCCGATCTCGGCGATGATGTCCTGGGCGCAGACGGGCCCGATGCCGGGGACGGCGTCGAGCTGGGCGACCTGGTGCAGCCAGGGCTCGGCCAGCGCCTCGATCGTGGCGGTGAGCTGGCTGATCTGGGCGGTGTGGTGGTCGATGACGGTGAGCATCATCGCCAGCACGGCGGCGTGCTCAGCGGTGAAGAACGAGCATTCCAGTGCCTCTTCCAGCCGGCGGATCTTGCCGCGCATCGAGCCGCGGGCCAGTGCCGCGAGCGCGTGCGGGTCGCGCTGCCCGGCGGCCAGCGCGTCCAGCATGTCCCGGCCGGAGACCCCGTGGATGTCGGAGATCACCGACGAGAGCTTCAGGTGCCCGTCTTCGAGCAGTTTCTCCACCCGCTGTTTCTCGGCGGTGCGGGCCTGGGTGAGGTGACGGCGGTAGCGGGTGTGGGTGCGCAGCCTGCGGATCGGCTCGGGTGGCACGAAGCTGGAAGAGATCATGCCCCGTTCGGTGATCTTTGCGATCCAGATCGAGTCGGCCCGGTCGGTCTTGGGCCGCCCTGGCAGCGCCTTGACCTGCGCCGCGTTGTACAACTCGCAGTCGAACCCACGTGATTCCAGCACGAAGAACACAGGTTTCCAGTCGGGTAGCGGCGGCGCATTGCTGCGCCGCCGCCCCCTTGGAACCGGCCGTGCCCGCTTTCCGGGCAACCGGCTCGGGCGAGCCCTGAAGGCGTGAAGGTCAGTGCAGAAGTGCTGGTCCACCATCGGTGCCGTCTGGGAGGCGGCGTCGGCAGTGGGTGTGGATGAGGCTGAACACGGCGGGTCCGCCTTGGGTCCCGGGTCGCGTGTCGAGGGCGATCGCCTGGTGGCGGGTCGCCTTGCGGACGGCCTTGATCCACTGTTCCCATTCGTCTGGGTGTTGTGGCTCCTGGTCGGCGTGGAGCAGCAGTTGCCCGCAGAGCGGGCAGCGCCCTCGCTGCCGTTGGAGTAGCCGCAGCCTGGGCGGGTCGAGCGGGGGTGTCCCGCGCCGCCGCCGGGCTGCCCAGTAGCTGGTCAGGGCCGGGTCGTCGGGTGAGGCCCAGCCCTTGATCAGCGTATGTCGGGTGATCTTCGTCCAGGCGAACTTGAGGAGATAGGCGCCGCTGTCGCGGTCGCCGAACACCCACCGGTCACGCCTGGAGGGGACGAATCTGCCGAAGTACTTGCGGACGATCCAGCGTTTCCCTTTGTGAGGGTGGCTCCATTTCGCCCACTTGTAGGTCAGCTTCCACATGTGGTCGTCCAGCGCGTCGAACACCTTGGAGGACACGCAGTGCCGATAGTAGGCCGACCAGCCCCGGATGACCGGGTTCAACCGGATGAGGACCATCTGAGCGTTGTGCCCGCGCAGGGCCTTCATCTCGGCGGTCAGCCTCGCCTTGATCCGTTTCACGGCCGCCTTGCTCGGTTTGATCAGCAGCTTGCCGCGATACCGTCTGACGCTGAACCCCAGGAAGTCCAGCCCCTCATCGAGGTGGACGATGCGGGTCTTGTCTTCGTTGAAGACCAGACCCCGGGGTGCCAGCCACGCGGCCAGCCGCGCCTTGACCTGCTCGGCCTGCCCACGGGAATGACACAGGGCGAGCGCGTCGTCGGCGTACCTGATCAGCACCGGTGAACCCGGTCTCGCCGTCCCGGCATTGCTACCGGTGGTGATGTACCGGACTCCGGCGGCCTCCTCCATCCCATGCAAGGCCACGTTCATCAGCACGGGGCTGATCACTCCGCCTTGCGGGCTGCCCCGCTCGGTCGGAGCGAACCGGCCCTGATCGATCACCCCCGACCTCAGCCAGGCCGCGACCATTCCCCGGGCGGGGAAGGTGCCGAGCTGTTTGAGGAGATGACAGTGATCGAGCTGGTCGAACGCGGCAGCCAAGTCGGCGTCCAGCGCCCACACACGCTTGCAGGTCTTGCCGCGTGCGGTCACGAAGACAGCCTGCATCGCGTCCTGGCAGCCGCGGCCCGGCCGGAACCCGTACGATCGGGACTCGAACCGGGCCTCCCACTCGGGTTCCAGCGCGGCCGACGTCAGGGCCTGAAGCGCCCTGTCGGCGATCACGGGAATTCCGAGTCCGCGCCGTTTCCCGCCTGCCTTGGGGATGAACACCCGCTTGACGGGCCTGGGCCTCCACGCGGCCGCGCCACGCTGGAGCCAGGTGGTCATCTCGACCTTCTCCCAGCCGCCCAGCACGACCCTGCCGTCGACCCCGGCCGTCTTGCGGCCAGCATTGACCTCCGTCACCCGCCGCACGCTCAGCAGGGCGTTCGCGCGGGAACGGAGCATCAGCTTCTGCAGATTACGGACCTTCTTCAGGTCCCCCGCCTTGCTCGCCGTGAAGATCCGCTGCCGTAGCCGCCGTACGTCGCCCTCGACCTGCCGCCAGTCCACGGCATCCCAGTCCAGGACCTCGTCCTCAGGTCCGTTCACCATGATGGTGTCCAACTTGCCCCTCAGCTCCAGCGTTTCCGGTCATCTGCTCTCCACAGGCTCACCTGACCCACGTCAGCTCCCTTTCGGGCCGGGCATCCGCCCGTATCCGACCAGTTATGCACAGACCGCCCGGCGGAGGGTGCCGGTCCTGCGACCTGCGGTTTCCTGCTGCCTTTCGGCCATCGGCATTGGCTTCTTGGGTCATCCTGCGCCCGCTGGGGAATTGAACCTTCCTCACGGTCGGCCTACCGGCCCCCGAAGCTGGCCGGACCCCAACGGGGTTGTCGTGTTGCACATGAGCAAGCTGCGACCGGGCAGGGCGCCTCCTTTATCCCGGGGACGGTGGTGCGCTCCCGGCCGGCGACTATCCTCCGGCCGGCACCTGCCGCTCTCCTGCGGCCAGTCCCTACGGCCCCGCTGGAACAACCCATCGGCGGGGGGCACTTTCACGAGACGTCATCGAAGGTTCACCGCATTCACCCATCGCCCCGGGGCAACTGGCAGTCGCCCCGAAGCCGGAAGACCATCCAGCCTCCCGCCGGTCTTCTCCTCGCCCGCGGCCCCCGGATGGAACAACGGCCGCTTCGGCTTCTACCTCGGGCTTCGCACCCCGCAGTTACCCGCGACGCACGCCAAGGCGGAGACAGGCCATCGCGCACTGGCCCGGGTACTACGCCACCAGCCTCAGCCGGGCCTCCAACGGCGCCTCCCACTTGAACTCATGCACCCTCACTTCGCACGTAGTCGCTGGTGGCCTCCATCCCGGCCCGCTCCACTTGCCAGCAGCGCAGCCAGTCCGCCATTTCCAGCAGCTGGCGGCGGGTGGTGCCGAACTCCCGCGTCTCTTGCTGCCGTCCGCCCCGGCGGGTGTCGCTGGGCACCCGGATCGTGACGCTTACTACCTGCTTGCCGATGTCGATCCCGGCGGCCCGCTCGCAGAACAGCGGCTCGTCCCCGGCCTCTTCCATCACGTTCTCCTGTCATGAGAATGCGGTAACGGTCGCGGCCGCCCGCGGGAGCAGGGGGCAAGCGGAAATCTGGTCCGCGGGCTCGAAGCGCCAATTCACAGCCCTCAAGACAGCTCCCGGCGTCAGGCTTGTGCCCGGGGTCGGGCCCGCCATGATGATTCGACGTCAGCGGACGGCCGCACCACCGTATCCTCCACCTGCGCGTACGCCCGCAAGGGCGGAAACCCCGCACAAGCCCGCCAGGCCCGGCCACGCAGCGCGCAACCCCAGCCAGCCGCAGACCCGCAGCTCCCGGGATTTTCACGCCATCACGGCGTCCCCCAAGGCACCCGGGGCTTGTGCTCGAATAGCACCAGGACGAATGCGGCCCTGGCGATGAGGCCGATTCTGCCTGGGCTGGCGGTGACATGCTGGAGGGTTCGCCAGCGTTGGGTTAAAAGCGCGAAGCCGCGCTCGCCCAGGCAGCGCGCCGAGCGCAGCAGCGCATTGCGGGCCCGGGTATTAATGTCCAGCTCTTTGACCCCGGCCGGCTTCTTCACCGGCACGTGGAAGCCGTGACCTGCGCCTTCGTAGCCGGGATCGGCCAGCACGGGCATGGCTTGCAGGAACGGCCGGAGGATCCCCAGGACGTTCTGGCGGGCGGCGGCCAGGTCATGGACATTGCCGGGAAGCACGTCAGAAACCCATAGCGGGATCCCGCAGGGGTAAAGCAGGGCCTGGATGTTCCCCCCGAAATCATGGGTCTTCCCGGCGTACCACAAGTCGATCGTCTTCCCCTTGCGGCTGACGGTTTTCTCCCGGCACCGGTCCGTGTCCACCACCTTGCCATCCAGGATCAGGTACGGCACCCCTTCGGCCAGGGCGCGCTCCAGCTGCCCGGCCAAACCCGGCGCGCGGGCCGCGAGCACCTCGATCACCTCGTCCAGGTACCGGTAGGCAGTGGACTGGGACAGCCCGAACCCGGCGCCCAGCCGCGGGATGTCGCCCATGTCCCGGAACCAGGCCAGCCCGAACAGCGCCTGCCTGTAACAGCCCAGCCTGCGGGTTCCCCTCCGCGTGCCGATCTCGCGGCGGTGCGCGGCCAGCAGGCCCGAACAAACCGGACGAGCTCCGCAGGGACGTCGAGCATGACACGATAGAAGACCACGCGGAGCCTCTCCCCGGTAGGTGGATGATCTTCAGCGAGACCTCTTCTACCGGGGGCTCCGCGCCTATCAGCGGATCTCCGTCATGTCCGCGTGTCTGCCTTGATGTCCCGCTACGCCCCGCTTGCCTGACTCACCCTTGGTGAGAAAACCTCAATGGTCTCCTTCGGAATCGCTCTGGGACTGTCGCTCCGCCTATTCCCCAGCGCCACGCCTCCAAGCTGGTGATCCCGTGCCAACTTGGCCCTATGCCTCGCCTGTGGCGAAAGCAGATGGTCGAGGGTCGCACTAGGCCGAGCGCGGGATATACGCGGGATGATCTTGCTTGACGAGCAACCCCCGAGTGCTGAAAAGCCAGGCAGCAGCGGCAATGGCGCGCGAACCACGGATGCTTGAAAACCATTAGGGCGGCAACGTCCTCGTGGGTTCGAATCCCACGCCCTCCGCTCTGACCTCGGAAAACCAGTCCTGACCTGGGCTTATGCCCGCTAAGCTCACGTCGCAGGATTATCACCGACCGCAGCCAGATGCAGCCGACCTCAATGAGTGGGAACGCAAGGCCCTTGAACTGGCCGAAGAACGAAGCCAGCTCGGCTAGCTCGCACGCCAGGGGACCACCACGTCAACAGCCAGCGACCCCCGCGTAACAGGATTAACCTCCCACGGAATTCGACGCGACCGGTCGCCTCTAGGGCGATTACGAGGGCGAAGATTGCGAGGATGAGAATCCCCACGATTAGCCTGGTAATCTGGCTCGTTTGCCGTTTTTTTTGATGAGGGCGTAGGTGTGGCTTGTTACTCATCATGTTCCCCTGGTGGAACGGCATCGATCGAATCGTAGATGATTCAGGCTGACGGACCAAGTACCCAGCGGCGCCGCGGTTCGGGATGAAGGGCTGCCGTGCCCGTTGCGTGCCCGATCGGCCGGTCAACGCCGGAAACTTGCGGTCACTCCCGGACAACCTGATACAGCGGCTGACCTGCGGACAGGCAGGCTGATCCGCTGCGCAAACCGATCTTCTCAGCAGCGGGTCGTCCGCATCGCAGTACGGCCTTGGGAGCCACGCTGGGAGCCACACGGATGAACAACCTCGGGATGCCCCGGACGCACGTGGACAACCGGGAGGCACAGGCCCGAGGTCACGGACTGATCTGAACGGGTCCGGATGCCCGCACAGGTATCTACGGGTTAGACGGTCAGGCCAGTACGACTGCCTCGCGGAGGGCTCCGTTACAAGCGACGGGTCAGGTGTTCGTGGCTGGAGGCCTGGCCCTTGTTAGAACTGGGCCTTGAGTTGGTCGATGTCGCGCACTCGCTCCTGGAGCTGGGCGTATGCCGGGTGCTCGCGGATGCGGCCCACGGCCCAGCGCAGGACCTCCGCGCGGCTGTTCGCGATGCCTGCGGTGATCAGGGTGTCCACGGTCGCCAGATCGGC
>JBKQQQ010001085.1:0-3338 GCA_052144275.1 Streptosporangiaceae bacterium | reverse complement strand
CCGACGGACGCGGCCGCGAGCGCCAGGTCCGCCTTGTCGCAGGCGGCTGGCAGGCTGGTGCTTCCGGTCCCGGCGTCCGGGGTCTGGGCGGCGAGGGACCAGTGAAGTCCCGCGTCGCCGGTCCGGTACAGCTGGACGGGTTCCTGCTGCATCGCGGCGCCGTCCGCCATCAGGTGCCAGCCGCGTTCCGGTCCGGCGAAACTGAGGAAAACGGCGTTGCCGGAAGCCTTCAGCGGCGCCGACGTGGTCCAGGTCCGCCCGCGGTTGACCGTCGCGAACACGTCGGTGACGTGCACCGGCGAGCTGGCCGGGGCCGGGGCGGTCACCGCCAGCCAGGCGCGCTCGCCGTCGAGTGCGTGCAACACGGCCGTCGCGCCGGGCGCCGCCACCAGTGCGCGTACGGGTGGCGGTGTGACGGAGGTCCAGGTACGCGCGCCGTCCGTGGTGCGGGCGGGCGCCAGATAACCGTCATTGGCTACGGCGGGATTCTGCGTCCAGCGCAGGGCCCACCCGGTACTGGGCGAGGTCATCTGCAGTGAATCCAGCCAGATGGGGACCGTGGCCGACGACACGGACGCGACCGGAATCTGGGCAGCTGACTGGCTGCGCGCGGGCGAGGGGCCGCAGCCGGCCACCAGCAGGACGGCAGCCAGCGGGACGGCAGCCAGCGGGACGGCGGCCAGCGCGTAGGCTCGCTTGTCCTGCCGCCAGGGCTTCATCATGCGGCACGCTCCAGGCGCACTCGCGGGCGATCGGTAAGGATGGCGCGCCCGGCTGAATTGTGAGACGGCCGAGGGCACCGGCTGGTTGGGATGAGGCATGCCGCCGGGGTGGCACCATGGAGGTATGCACGTGCTTGGCGGTTCTCGGTCAAGCGGCGGCAAGCGCGCGGGGCCGACCATCTACGAGCTCAACGCCGGCGGTCAGGGCCGGTCGGCTCGGGAGCTACCCCGGCTGGTGAGGGCCGGGCTGACGATCAGCTGGCGCGCGGGGCGGCGCGAGCTGATCACCATGGCGGTGCTCGAACTGCTCTCCGGAATCGGCGTGGCGGCCGAGGTGGTGGTGGGCCGGCGCGTGCTTGAGGCGGTCCTGGTCACCCAGCACACGAGCGCCGGCCTGGCCAGCGTCTGGCCGAGCGCCGCGCTGCTCGGCCTCATCACGGCGGCGCTGGGCCTGGCCGGGGTGGTGCTGCGCGAGCAGCAGCGGATGCTGTCCGAACTCACCGCGCGCTACGCCCAGGACCGGATCCTCGACGTGACCTGCGCGGTCGAACTGTCCGCCTTCGACCAGCCGGAGTTCCACGACCGGGTCGCGCGGGCGCAGGCGGGGGTGATGCGCGCACCGCAAATGGTGTTCGGGCTGCAGGGGCTCGCGCGTTCGATGGCCGGCGCGACCGGCGCGGCGGTGGCGTTGCTCGCGGTGGCGCCGCTGCTGGTGCCGGTGGCGCTGCTGGCGCTGATCTCCGGCTGGCTGGCCAGCGGCCGCCGGGGGCGCGCCTTCTACCATTTCGGGGTCGTCATGACCCCGCGCGACCGCGAGCGCGGCTACCTGGCCGGCCTGCTGACCGGCCGCGATCCCGCCAAAGAGGTCCGGGCGTTCGGCCTGGCCGCCTTCCTGCGCGCCCGGCACGACCGGCTCTACGACGAGCGGATCGAACAGATGCGCCGTATCTCGACCCGGCAGATGCGCGGCATGGCCGCCGCCGACCTGGCCAGCGCCGCCACGATCGCCGCCGCGATCGCGGGCATCTTGTGGCTGGCCGTCTCCCACCACCTGGCCCTGTCGGCCGCGGCCGCGGGCGCGGCCGCGCTGGTCCTGCTGGGCCAGCGGCTGGCGTTCGCCTCGCAGAGCGCCGGGATGCTGCAGGAATCGGCGATGTTCATCGAGGACTTCGTGGCGTTCGCCGAACTGGCCCCGCCTCGCCCGGAGCCACGGGAGCCTGGGGCGCCGGGGCGTGAGCCGGCTTCGTTCGGCCCCATTGTCGCGGAGGAGGTCACCTTCAGTTACCCGGGGTCGGAACGCGTCGCGCTGCACGGCGTCTCGCTGCGGATCGAGCCGGGCGAGGTGGTGGCGCTGGTGGGAGCGAATGGCTCGGGCAAGACCACGCTGGCCAAGCTGCTGGCCGGGCTGTACCTGCCCAGCGAGGGCCGGGTCTGCTGGGACGGGAGGGACACGCGTGAGGTGGACAGCCGCGAGCTGCTGAGCCACACGGCGATCGTGTTCCAGGACTTCATCCGGTACGCGCTGTCGGCGGGCGACAACATCGCGCTCGGGCGGCACGAGCATGCTCAGGACACGGCGGCGATCGTGCGGGCGGCCGAGCGGGCCGGGGCGGACCGGGACATCGGCTCGCTGCCCGAGGGGTACCAGACGCTGCTCGGGCCGGCGTTCATCGACGGGACCGACCTGTCCTGCGGGCAGTGGCAGCGGGTGGCGCTGGCGCGCACGTTCTTCCGGGACGCGCCGCTGGTGATCCTGGACGAGCCGACCGCGGCGCTGGACGCCAAGGCCGAGCACGAGCTGTTCGCGCGGATCGGGGAGTTGTTCGCGGATCGTTCGGTGCTGTTGATCTCGCACCGGTTCTCGACGGTGCGGTCGGCGGACCGGATCTACGTGCTGAACGAGGGGTTTGTCGTGGAGTCCGGGACGCATGAGGAGCTGGTGGCGGCCGAGGGGACCTATGCCGAGCTTTTCACGCTGCAGGCGTCGCCGTACCAGTAGCGGCGCATGCCAGGCAGGGCGTGGACATGACTGACCCCCTGCCTCCGGCAGGGGGTCAGCTGCGCGAGTCTAAGCGGTGAACCTCCACTGCTCGTTGCCCGCGGGCGTCGTGGGTGGGGTAACCGTCACCAGCTGCCCGCCGAGAGCCCCGGACTTCAGGATCTTGTGCGTGGCGCGGTTCGTCCAGGTCTGGAACCCGGCAACGCCGGTGACCGGGGTGGCGATCCACCGCTGCCAGTTCGACCCGTTGCACGGGCGCAGCACGACGAGGCTATTGCCAGGATCGGAGGCGCACATGTTCGAGATGAGCCCGTTAGGGGCGAACACGAACATGATCCCGTTCGCCGCGCTGCCTCCGTAGGCAAGCTGGAACCAGTCGGTCCCCGGGTCGGCCGTGGAGTTTACCCAGCCGATGACCTTATTGTTCGTCGCCGTTCCCGCCCCGGATGAATCCAGCACCAGCCCCGGGCTCCCGTTGTCCGCCTGGGTACCGCAGTAGCTGATCCAGGCGCCAGTCGTGCATACTGACGTCGATGCCTGCGCGCCCTAAGCCACAAGCACGAGTGCGGCCATTGTTACCGGCACCGCTATCATTGCGAGTAGCACCCTAATCTTGA
>JBKQQQ010001084.1:0-3242 GCA_052144275.1 Streptosporangiaceae bacterium | reverse complement strand
TCGGCCTGCTCATCGTGGTACTCGCGCTTGACGTCGTGGTGTTCCGCTGGGCCGTTCAGGTCAGCAGCCACCTAGACCCCAGCCGGATGCTGGTGACCGAGAAGATATTCGGCTTCCTGCTCGCCGCACTCGCCGTGCAGCTCATGCTCAACGGATTGTCCGACGTCGGAGTGATCCACCTGACCGGCCACTGAGAAGCCGCTCTGTGATGAAGTGGCCCTAACCGAGCGGCCGTCCGATGCGTTCGCCGGGGCGCGAAGTGGGATCCTGGGACGAGCCGGCTCACGGAGGTTAGCGATGGCGGACAAGTGGCTGACGTTCGATTGCTACGGGACGGTCGCGGACTGGAACACGTGCATGAGCGGGGCGCTTGAGGCCACCGCGGGACTGGGCGGGTCGGATGCCGCCCGGCTGCTCGCCGCGTACCACCAGGTGGAGCTCGAAATCGAGGCCGGTCCCGGCTGGCGGGCATACCGGGAGGTGCTCACCGACGGCCTGGCGCGGGCGGCCGGGCGCGGGCACATCGCGCTGCCGCGCGGCGACGAGGACGCCTTCGTCCGGGCCTGGCCGGACATGCCGGTATTCGACGACGCCGGTCCCGCCCTGACCGCGCTGGCCGGACACGGCTGGCGGCTGGCGTTCCTCACGAACTGCGATGACGACCTGTTCGCCACCACACTGCCGCGGATACCCGCGCCGTTTGACCTGTGGGTCACGGCAGAGGAAGTGCACAGCTACAAGCCGGATCTCGCGCACTTCAGGAAGTTCGCCGAAAAGACCGGGGCCACCAGGGCGAACTGGATTCACGTGGCCAACAGCTGGGTGCACGACATGATGCCCGCAGCCCGGATGGGGCTGCGTTCTGTGTGGGTGGACCGCGACCTCACCGGGCATCCGGCCAAGCTGGCGGACCGGCGGGTTACCAGCATGCGCAGGCTCCCGGAGGCGGTCAGCGACGTCAGCGCCATCTCGCCCCGATGAGCCCGATGAGTTAGGGCCCGATGCGTTAAGGCCCGATGAGTTAGGGACTGAGCGGGCCGGCGAAGGCCGAACTGTCGCTGGTGCAGGCCGCGGCGGCGGTGATGCCGCCGTTGGCCTGGGCCAGGCTGGCCACGCCGGAGGGGGACGCGGAGGCGGACGGGCTCGCGCCGGCCGACGCCTGCGACGGCTGGGCGGAGGAAGTGGCGGACGCCTGCGGCGTCATCTGGGTTACCGGGGCCGCGGTTTCTGGGGCTTGCGGGACTAGGCCGGTGAAGTCCGAGCCCAGGATCAGGTCGACGGTCCCGGGGGTGAGGCTTGCTACCTGCAAGGAGGTGACGTTGGTGAGTTCCTTCTTGAGGGTGTTCACCGCGGCCATGTCGGCGGCGGAGGAGTACTCGATGACCGAGTTGGTGTAAGCGAAGCTCGGGGCGTCGCCGGTGCCGGTTACGTCGAAGCCGCGGCTGGTCAGCCCGGCGGCCGCCTCGCTGGCGATGTGCGAGACGCCGGAGCCGTTCAGCACCTCGACCTTGACGTTGGCCGGGCTGGTGGTCAGGACCTGCGCGCCGCCGGTAGGCGCCGGGGTGGTGGAGACCTTCGGCACGGTCATGTCCCGGGCGATGGCCGCGAACACCTGGCTGGCCTGCGGTTGCATGAACTGGACCCGGTTGGGGTTCGGCGTCCACGGTTCGTTCGGCACCGTGATGAACTGGACGTTCTGGCTCGACAGGTTCCGGAAGCTCTCCCCGATCTGCAGCAGGTCCGAGACCGTCATGCCGGCGTCCGTCGTCATTGAGGCGGCCGCGTCGGTGATCACGTTCACCAGCCTGATCGGGCTGGACAGCAGGCCGCTGTGCAGCACGCCCTTGACCACCTGGGCGGACATGAACTGGTCACGCTGGATCCGCTCCAGGTCGGAGCCGTTGCCGATGTCCTCGCGGGTGCGCCAGAAGGCCAGCGCCTGGATGCCGTTGATGTGCTGTTCGCCCGACCTGAGGTCCAGGCCGGACACCGGGTCGTTCACGTTGAACGGCACGCAGACGTTGACGCCACCCAGGTCGTTGACGACCTTGACGAAGCCGAGCATGCCGATCCCGATGAAGTGGTCGATGCGGATGCCGGTCACCTGCTCGACCGTCTTCCACAGGCAGGTCGGGCCGCCGATCTGGAGCAGCGCGTTGATCTGCACGGCGCCGTTCGGGTCGGCCTGCTGGCCCGTGTAGCCAGGGCCGCTGTCGCACTCGTACATCGGCACCATGGTGTCGCGCGGGATGCTCATCACCGTGACCAGGTGCCGGCCGGGCGAGATGTGCACGAGCATGATCGTGTCGGTGTTGTTCGTCTGATCATCGCCGGTGCGCAGGATGTATTGCTCGTGCGGGGTCAGTCCGGCCCGGCTGTCCGTGCCGTAGACCAGGATGTTCAGCGAGTTGGTGCTGTACACCGGCGGCCGGTGGCCGAGAGCGGTCGACGGCACCGTGACGCGGGTGATGCTGTCGTAAACGGCGCGGTACTTCAGGTACGCGGTCAGCGTGCCCGCGGCCACGATGACGACCGCCGCGACGGCAACCCAGCGGAGCACGTGCCGCTTGCGGCTCCGCGGCTGCGTCCGCATGCGTGACCTCCCGCCGCGACTGGGTGGCCAGTCCTCTGCAGAACGGATCTGCGAAGTCGGTAGTTCCCAAAATGTTACCCAGCAACCGGCGTTTCACCCGCATCAGCACGCCCGCAGTAACCAGCCCGTAAGGGGTTGACCTGTGCGGCAGCAGCGGCCAGGCGGCGCAGTGCGGCGCGGACAAGGGCGGGGTCGGTGGTGGTCCAGAACGGCGGCAGCGACGCGCGGAGGAAATCGCCGTAGCGGGCGGTCATCAGCCGGGGATCGAGGACCGCCACCACGCCGCGGTCGGTCATCGTCCGTAGCAGCCGGCCGGCGCCCTGGGCCAGCAGCAGCGCGGCCTGCGACGCCGCGACGGTCATGAACCCGTTGCCGCCGCGGGCGGCCACCGCGCGCTGCCGGGCCGAGGCGAGCGGGTCGTCGGGCCGCGGGAACGGGATCCGGTCGATGACGACGAGCTGCAGCGAGTTCCCCGGCACGTCCACGCCCTGCCACAGCGACAGCGTGCCGAACAGGCAGGTCGGCTCGTCCTCGGTGAACTGCCTGACCAGCTGGGCGGTGACGTCGTCGCCCTGGCAGAGCAGCGGCTGGCTGATCCGGTCGCGGAGCGCCCCGGCCGCCTGTTTGGCCGCTCGCATGGAGGAGAACA
>JBKQQQ010001083.1:0-9126 GCA_052144275.1 Streptosporangiaceae bacterium | reverse complement strand
GCCCGCTTGCCCGCGTGCAGCGACTCGACGGTCTTGGCCAGGCGCGTCGCCCGGGTCTCCGCCTTCTTGGCCTCTTCTATCCAGCGCACCCATTCCTTGCGGTGGGTGTAGGACAGGCCGTCGAAGTGGGCCCGGGCCGTATGGTCATGCCCGAGCGCCTCCGCGAGGTCGGCGGGCACGTCCACCTGGCGCGGCTCAGCGTCGGGCTCGATCTCCACGTCGATCTGGTCGCCGGCGGCCACGCCGGCCGCGGTTCTGTTCTCCGCACTCAGCCCGATGAGGAACCGCCCGCCCATCCGCGCGACCGTCGTCCGGTAGGTGTGCCCGCCGATGGTCACCGTGACCGGCGGGCGGTGACCCGAACCAAGCGCCGCGACCACATCATCGGGGACCTCGATGCCGGTCGCAGTCTTGCCGCCCAGCTCTACCGTCGCGCGGAATTTCATGCTGTCGAGTATTCCATCGCGGTCAGTCCGGGCTGGTCCGGACCGCGGCGACGATAGCCGCGGCGAACTCGCCCGCCGCCTCGAGCGGCGAGAAATGACCGGCGCCGTCGAGCCAGGCCAGTTCGGCGGCGGCGAAGAACTCGCCGATCCGGTCAGACCAGGCGCGGGGGAACAGCGGATCGTATTCCGGCCACAGCACGGTGGCGGGTACCGCGATCCGGTCGCCCGGGTCGGGAGCCAGCTCCGCCAGCGAGGCGGCGACCGACCCCGCACCGGCCCGGTACCAGGCGATCGAGGCGGTGAACGCGCCCGGCGCCCCGTAGACCGACACCAGGTGATCGAGGTGACCGGGGGCCGGCTCGTAGCCGGGCCCGGACCAGTGCGACCAGAAATGCCGCAGGTACGCGCGGACGGCGTCCGCCCGACCGTCGACCAGCTGGGTGGCAAGCTCGGTGTTGTGGAAGGCCTGGTACCAGAACTCCCGCTGGGCCTGCGCGAGCGGGACGACCTCCCGGTAGTCGGTCCGGTCCCCTGGCCAGCCGTGCAGCAGCAGCACAGCGGGCCCTGCCGCAATTCGCCCGGCTCGCTCGTAGGCCAGCCGGAATCCGTCGATCGCTGTTTCCTGACGCATACCGGCCATTATCTACAGCGTTGTGGGTTGGGTCCGGGAGCGGCTCGAGCGGGCGCACGAGCCGCCATTTTTCTAGTCAGCTTAATCGTCACCGCCACCCCTAATCGCTTATTCCTCCAGCGACACTTCGTGACCGTCTGGTCCGGCAGCCGTGGACGTGATGCGGCCACCGTCCGATGATCCGAGGGTGTGTGGGCAACAGGAGATCGCGCGATGGCCGCTGGCCTCAGCGTAGACCTGGATCGCTGGCGGCAGGAATTCGATGAGCTGATGCTGCGGGTGGGCGGGCGGCAGTACACCGGTACCGCCGGACGGACCGAGAACGCCCAGGTCGCGGTGTACCTGGCCTACGCCGCCGCGGCCGGGTCCGCGTTCACCGCCCTGGCCTTGTACTTGCCCCGGCCCTAAATCAGTGAGACTTCCGAAGTTGGTCTGGGGCGCGTTGGGGACGGCGAAAGGGTTCTCACCGGTGCCCAGATGTGTTAGACCCGATTCGGGGGTGGTAGGTGGATTCGTGGCCGATAGGGCGAGATGCCGAGATCGCGGAGATCCGGGCATTTCTTTCGGCTGGGTCAGGGACGCCAGCGGCGCTGGCGATCACAGGTGATGCCGGGATCGGCAAGACAGTGATATGGCAGCACGTGCTCGACGCCGCTCGCTGCTCATCCAGGGTGCTGTCGTGCCGACCAACCCTGGCGGAGAGTCCGCTCGCCTTCTCCGCCCTTGATGACCTATTCGGCGACGTCGCCGAGGAGATCCTCCTAGCGCTTCCGACACCGCGCAGGAGAGCCGTGGAGATCGCGCTTCTCCGCGACGCCTCCGAAACACCCACGAGTAATCTCCTCCAGGCCGGCAGTCCGCTGCCAGAGCGGCGGATTCTGGCGCGAGGGATCTTGGATATGATACGCGTTCTTTCGGACGGTGCACCGCTTGTCATCGCGGTGGACGACGCGCAATGGATGGACCGCCCCTCCGCAGCTGTGCTGGAGTTCTGCTTCCGCCGCCTGCAGGCCGAGCCTGTCTTGATTCTGCTGACACGCCGCACGGACGACCCAGTCCCGCTCAGCATGGGCCGCGCCCTGTCCTCGGTTCGCCTTGGCCGTGTACAGCTGGGTCCGCTGAGCCTGCGCGCTATCGGCGAAATCTTGCGGTCGCGGCTGGGGGCCGTGCTGCCCCGGTACACCCTCACTCGGCTATATGAGGGGTGCGACGGAAACCCCTTCTTCGCCCTGGAATGCGCGCGTACGTTCCTTGGCCGCTCGCGCATTCCCCTGACCAATGAGCCCATCCCCATCCCGCGCAGCCTCAGTGATCTCGTGCGACGCCACATGGGTCAGCTGACGCCAGACGTACGACGGGCGGGCCGACTGGTCGCTGCCTCACCCCACCCACGCGAACGGCTGATCCGAGCGGCTTGCGACGACGAGGAGTCCTGGGCTGCGATCGACCTCGCCGTCGACGCTGGCCTCATCGAGCGCGACGGTGAAGTGCTGCGGTTCACCCATCCTCTGCTGCGCTCTGCCCTTTACAACGAGATGCCGCTGGCAGAACGCAGGCAGGTGCACCAGCGGCTAGCAGCAGTAGCCGCAGACATAGAGGAACGTGCCTGGCATCTGGCCCTAGGTGCGGACAGGCCTAGCGAGGAGATCGCCGGGATGCTCGATGGCGCCGCGAATCACGCAGCATCGAGAGGCGCGCCAGAGGAAGCAGCGATTCTTACGGAGCAAGCCACGCGGCTGACACCAGCCGACCGACCCGAGGCGGCTCTTGAGCGGGCGGTGCGCGCCGCCGATTACCACTTCCGTGCAGGAGACCTGGCCAGCAGCAGGGAGCTGATCGAATCCGCGCTCCCCGCATGTCAGGCTGGCCCGCTCCGTGCGTCGCTGCTGCTTCGGCTAGCCACGATCTACTACCACCAGAGCGGCTGGCCACTCGCCGAGCATACGTTCCGTGAGGCAGCGGAGGCGGCACCGGATGACCCGGCCCTGTGTGCGCATGCAGAACAGGAGCTGGCGTTTGCCCGGCTGGTGGCTGGTGACCTTCCCGGTGCTTCCCGCCTGGCGAAGGAGTCGCTCCGGTCGGCCGAGCAAGCATCCGACCCCCGCCTGCTAGCGCACTCACTCGCCAGGGTCGCGGTTTTCGAGTTCCTCCAGGGCCACGGCACACGGCTGGACCTGCTGGACAGGGCCGAGACGCTCGACGGCCCAGCGAACGCAGAGCCGCTGGCACGCCTGCCGAGATTCGACCCATCCCTGGTCAGAGGACTGGTCCTGAAGTGGGCCGACCGGCTTGACGAGGCGCGGCCCAGGCTGGCCGACCGGTACCGGAACGAGATCGACCGCGGCGACGAGGCATCGCTGCCGTTCCTGCTTTACCACTTCAGCGAACTCGAGTGCTGGGCGGGCAACTGGGACGCCGCCGAAGAGTACGCCCTGGAGGCATGCCGGGTCGCCGACGAGAGCCGCCAGCAGACGATGAGACCAGCCACACTGTATTCCCTGGCCCTGGTCCGTGCCCACCGGGGCCAGGTGCAGCAGGCACAGGAAATCGCGAGCGAAGCGCTCGCCCTATGCGACCGCACCGAGAACGTCCCGGCCAGATCCATGGTGCTTTCCGTCCTCGGATTCATCGCGCTGTCACTCGATGACGCCCAAGCCGCGCACGCTCACCTGGGCCACCTCGCCGACGTAGCTTCCGCGGTCGGCTTGGCGGAACCGAGCGTGATGAAGTTCCTCCCAGACGAGATCGAAGCGCTGGCCGCCCTCGGCGAGATCGATCTGGCACGGTCGTTCACACGGCAACTCCAGGCACAAGGCAAGTCACTCGGGCGCCCGTGGGCGTCGGCCACAGCTGCCCGATGCCGCGCCCGGCTCGCCGACCTGGACGGCGACCTGGAAGGAGCCCAGGCCGCTTGCGAGCAGGCGCTGTCGCACCATAAGCAGCTGCCGATGCCATTCGAGCTGGGACGGACCCTGCTCGTCAAAGGTACGATCGAGCGGCGCACCAAGCACCAGTCGACGGCTCGCGCCACCTTCGGCCAGGCCCTGGCCATCTTCGACCACCTCGGCGCGCCGTTGTGGGCCGGGAAGGCCCGCAGCGAGCTCTCCGTGATCACCGCGCGCACGCCGGTCGACCGGCTCACCGAGACCGAGCGCCGCGTCACCGCCCTGGTCGTACAGGGCCAAACCAACCGCGAGGTCGCTGCAGCGATGTTCGTCACGGAGAACACCGTGCAGACCCACGTCCGGCACATCTTCCAGAAACTCGGGGTAAGGTCCCGTACCGAACTGGCGGCGCGGCTCCTCTCCGCCTCGGCAAGCAGCGCGGCAGCGCGGCGGCTTCCACGGGATCAACATGCTGAGCTCGCTGCGCCAGCAACCTCCCCCCTCGGACCCGCCCTGAATATCACTGATTTGAGGGATTACCCGGCCCAGATGCGCTACTACCGTGAACTTGATCGACTAGGAACAAAATGATAGGCGTGCCAGGTCGACAGCCTCGCCCCCGAGCGCCAGGAGCAAAGACCAGTCGTTCGGGCCGAAGGACCGGCATATATGGCCGCCAGCTCCGGCAGTGTCACGAGCATGCAGGTACCCCGATCAGCAGGATAGAGGCGATCGCGGTGACAGGCAGCAAGGCCGATCGAGAGGGGTAGGTATTCCCGCCAGCGGGCCAATCGAGCGGATCGGGTCAGCCCGCAAGCGGAGTCACAAAGGCGAGAATCTCGGCGGGCGAGGTGAGGAACGTTGCCAACTCGCGTCGGGCTTCGGCTCTTGGGAAGTGTCAACCCTTCGGTCCAGCAGCGAGTAGTCGCCGACTTGGCCCGTGCCGGTTTGGCCGTGGATTCCGATCCACAGGACCAGCGCAAGCTTCCTGGCGGTCGTTCGTGCTTGGTCGTATTTGATCACTTGACCGGTGAAGTTTTTGAAGAACTGAGGATGGCTGAGACATGGGGCCGCCATCGGGTGCTGGCGATCGCGCTGCCCGGCGCGACGTTGGACAACTCTGACGCGTGGTCCTTGCTTCGGTCCGGGGCCTCCGACGTAGTCAGGTGGGACGACCATGACCCGCCTGTGCGCGCCGTCGCAGCGCGTCTCGAGCGCTGGGCTGAAATAGACCGGCTCATACGATCAGATAAGGTCCGGCACACTCTCATTGGCGATAGCCCCACTTGGATCGCCGTCCTGCGCCAGGTCGTCGAGGTGGCAGCCTTCACGCAGACCGCCGTTCTCCTCACCGGCGAGAGCGGCACCGGCAAGGAACTTGTGGCCCAGCTGATCCACGGGCTCGATCGGCGGCCGGACAAAGGGCCATTCGTGGTTCTCGATTGCACGACGGTCGTGCCGACCTTGTCCGGCAGTGAGTTCTTCGGGCACGAGCGCGGAGCGTTCACGGGCGCTGTGGCGCCACGCGATGGAGCATTCGCACAGGCGAACGGCGGAACGCTGTTCCTGGATGAAGTCGGCGAGCTGCCGCTCACGCTTCAGGCCGAGCTCCTGCGGGTTATCCAGGAAGGAATGTACAAGCGGGTCGGAAGCGACACATGGCGAGACACCACGTTCAGGCTCGTTTGTGCCACGAACCGTCCGCTCAGGGAGGCGGTCAAGAGTGGCGGATTCCGTTCCGACCTATATCACCGGATCGCGGCGTGGGGATGCGAACTGCCCCCGCTCCGTGACCGCATGGACGACATCCTCCCGCTTGCTACTCATTTCTTGTCCTCGCTGATTCCATCACCATGCCGTCCGCCGTTCGATCCAGCGGTGACCGACTTCATCAGCCATCGCGATTACCCGGGGAACGTCAGGGATCTTCGGCTGTTGATGGCCCGCATCGCCGCGCGACACGTGGGCGACGGACCAGTTACCGTGGGCAGCCTTCCTGACAGCGAGCGCCCGGAAAGCCGCGCCGATGCGCGGACATGGTGGCAGGGGTCCTTCGAGCAGGCCATCGGGAACGCCGTCGCCTGCGGCGTTGGCCTGCGGGAAATCGGCAAGAGAGCCCAGGACACCGCCATCGCGGTTGCCGTGGCGGCTGAGGACGGCAGCCTTCGTCGTGCCTCGCTCCGGCTTGGTGTAACCGAACGAGCACTCCAGATGCGCCGGTCGGCCGGACACCTCAGCATGCCGTCTGGGGGAAAGAAAGGGCAGGTCAGCCAGCCGGAAACTGTTCCGCGACCCAGGGATCACCCCGATCGCCCACCACGACAGGTGCGGGTGGCTGAAGCTCACCGCGACGAGGAAGGCGAGGAGCCGCAGTCGAGCGCGTGAGCGCAGTGCGAGAGGTCGGCTCTGGTCTCCGCCGCGCCCGGGTCCGCGCCCGCGACCGTGCTGCGGCCGTCAGACGGAGCCAGTTACCGCCCAGCACGAGGTGCTCCTGGTAGGGAAGCAGCCCGAGCACACGAACCTTCGAGAGCTCGACCGCCGGGTGAAGCCACGGCCCATCGGACCCGAAGAGCACCTTCCGCGGCCCGGCCCGGCGCAGCGCCTCGGCCAGCAGATCGAACCTGCGAACCCCGGACGTGTCGGCGTAGACGTTCGGATGGCGTGCCAGCAAGTCGATCACCGTTTGCTGGGCACGCCAGTCGTCGGCGAAACTCCCGAGGTGCGGTATTACAAAGGCCACATCGGGGTACTCGGCCGCCACCAGCTCCATGGGGAACGCCTCGCCCATCACGTCGTAGAGCACCGGAAGCGCGAACGAGCGCGCCACCTCGCACACCTCGCGAGTGATGCGGGCATCATGCCTATGCACCTTGATCCCGCAGGCGCCCCAGCCGGTCACCGCCTCCCTGACCATGGCGCCGATGCGCCCGGCGTCGCGTGCGGCGTTCACCATCGCATAGCCGGAAAACCGGTCCGGGCGCTTGGCCACGATCTGCCCCACCCCTGCGTTGGCCGCCCGGTAATCGGAGCTGAACGCGGCAAACAGAACCGTCCGGCCGATACCCGCCCTCGCTGCCCGGCGCAAATAGGCCCCGAGCGGGGCATCGGTGTCCCACGGGCCGGTAAGCCCGTCTCCCTTGCCCGCGTGGCAGTGGCTGTCGATGATCATCGCGTGGCCACTCCTGCTCGTATCCCCCGCTGGACGCCCTCGTCTGCGGCCAAGGCGATCTCCATGGCATGGGCCACCCGGGTGATGTCCGCCTCCCGGTGCGCCGCCGTGATTATGAACGTGAGCGCGACACTCTGCCTGCACCGGGGCCAGTTGAGTACCGTCTTTACCCCGAGTTCGGTAAGACGCAAATGGACCATCTCAAGGTCCAGCCCGGTGGCCGATCCCATGCTCTGAACCGGGAACAACCCCGGCGTGAGCCGCACGCCAAGCGCCCCGAGCATGGCACGGAACTGGCTCACCAGTTCTGCGAGACGCCTGCGCAGCGCGTCGCCCCGCGTGGCGTTGATGCGCAAGGCCGCGATGGCCGAATGCAGGTGCGCATTCGAGGGCGGACTGCAGTGCACCCGGGTCTCGCTTGTGGCCATATATCGCCGCACGGCCGCATCGCTGCCTGCCAGGGTCGCGACTGGGACCCCGAAACCTTTCGCCAGCGACGCCACCACGATCAGGCCCGGGCTCGACAATCGCAGCCATCGAGCGGTGCCGCCGCCACCGCGGCCGAACGGGTGTCCTGACGCTGGTGTGCCCAGGACCCCGAGTGCCTGCGTGTCATCGACAACCACCAAGCCGCCGACGGGCGCAACGATGGCCAGATAGCTATCGATGGGCGCCACCCGCCCGCAGCCGGGGCAGAACCCGTCAGCGAGGACAACAAGGCGTCGGCCGTCCTCTGGGTTCCGGCCACGTCCCTCGGCCTCGGCGGCAACGGCTTGCCGTAGCGCAGCCGGATCGTGGTGGCGGAATGGACGGACAACGGCACCTCTGCACCGCGCCCGCTCGGCCCCCCACCAGGCAATGGGATACGTGCCAGCATCGACATGGATCTCCCCGGCATCCATGCCCGCGAACAGGTCCCAGAACGCGTGCAACGTGGACGGGGCCAGCGTCGCGGCCTCGGTGCCGATGAGACCGGCCAGTCCTTGTGCGAGCGTGCCCGCCGCCGGCGCTTGGGCGAGGGCGGCGGGCACGCCGGTTGTCAGCCGCTCCCAGCCTGGCACGCTCCTGCTGTCGTGCTTGAGCCCCAGGTAGAGCGACGAGGTGAGGTCGATCACGGCCCGGTGCCGCGATCAAGACCGTGCAGGTGGCTCCGAGCCGGCCGGAGATTTTCGCTGTCGCGCGCCATCGGCACGCCGCCGCTGTGACCCGCTGGGCAAGGCCCGCGGCTGCGCTCCGTCGGTCACCGCTCGCTGTGCGCTAGCGGCACGCAGTGGCTGCCGCGCGCCATCGGCCCGCTGTGGGAGCCGCTGGCTGAGGAGCACGGACGGGAGGGTGGCGTTGACCTGGCCGCTCACGTGCACCGCCGCCAAGTCCGCGCCGGTCGCGGCGCGATAAGCGTAGGTGTAGCCCTGCACCTCAGGGCGCCAGTACCTGGCCCAGTTCGCCGCCGCCTCCTGGTGGATCTCGGAGGTCCACTCGCCGAACCTGATCGACAGCAGGATCTTCTCCCCGAAGATCGCCATGTCCCTGAAGTGCAGGATCGAGGTGTCCGTCCAGCCCTGCAGCGTCTTCATCGTCTCCACCGAGTCCATCCAGGGCTCGGGATAGTCGACCATGATCCGGCGGGGCAGGAACTCCCGCATCTCCGGCCGGGCCAGGATCCATTGCTGCATGAGGAACTCCTGCCGTGCCGTCCACGGCAGGTCGCCGTACTGGTTGTGCGAGCCCTGGGTCAGCACGAGGTGGACATCGCGCAGCGCGTTGAGCACGGGAAAGCCGTCCGCCACGACGGTGGTGTCGTCGTCTTCCTTGTAGAAGATCGAGCACAGCATGAGCAGCGTATGGAAGCCCTCCAGGAACCGGGAACGCGAGTCTGCCCCGCGGATCGCGGGAACGGCCTTGCCGATTAGCCTGAGCCCGTACTCGTGGTCGTACTCATAGGTGCGCCGAGGGATGGTGAGCCGGTGCTCTTCATCCTGCACCCAGCCCCAGAGC
>JBKQQQ010001082.1:0-4745 GCA_052144275.1 Streptosporangiaceae bacterium | reverse complement strand
ACTGCAGCGCTCGCATCCAACAGTCCTTTCCAGGTCAGCAGAGTGAGCCCGCCCCTTCCCGGGCCAGCCACGCGGCAGTTGCCCGGGACCGCAAAACAGGGTCCCGGCGAACCCTATTCCTGGCCGGACGGCCCGGCAAACCGCACAAGCGACCCCAGTGCACCCTCACGCCGTGCACAGCACGCCGTGACACCGATCCGGAAGCGTCCGCATGCATCGAGCGGGGCAGTCCCTGCCGGCCAGCCCGCCCGGGTCCTCCGGCAATCGCGGAGGCGGGTCCTCTTGTCGTTCTGCCTGGATTACCTTGCGCTCCAGCCGACGTCGAGCGTGAACGACATGCCGGTCACCGTGCACGCTATCGCCTAGTGGACGCGCAGAATGCCCCTTCCGGCGCGGCATCCATGGTCACGGGCACGGCGCATCACAACGTACCGAACGGCGGGACTGCGCGCGTTCTTCTCGCCGCCCGCCTCACTCAGCGTGATGCGCAGTCGCTTGTTACGGTCGTTAGGCTAACGAGCCGGGATCGGTCTGCAGGGCGGTTGCGGAAGACGGCCTCCGGCGCCGCGAGCGGACCACGGCGTCCCGCTAGCCCAGTTCCGGTTAACCCTCAACAGGGCTGCTTCTTATTTAGGCCTATCGTGTAGGCCTGAACTTGACGCTGGCCTTCGGGGTGGCACGGGACGGACGGGCGCCGAGGTGCGGGTATCTCCGTCCGGGCTAGCGAACTGGCGTTCGAGGTCAGTGAACGCGTTGATAATTTCCGGGGCTTCGAAGGCGCGGTTTCTCCGGCCGACGGTGACCTGGACCAGGATCTCAGCGGATACCAGGCGCTCAATGGCTGCGTTGGTCTGCGGGTAGCTGCGCCCGATCAGTGCGGCTGCTGCGCCGACGGTAAGGACTGGCGCTCCGGCGATCGACTTGATGAGCAGATCGGCGGCGGAGTTCGCGCGGACGCTCCCCAGCCGGTTGCGCCATTCGCCTTGGATCTCCTGGATGCGTTCTTCGAAGAAGGTAGCGTCGCGGACCGCCCGCTGGCAGGCTCCAGCGAGCCGCCCCACCCACAAGTTCAGGCCTGCCTGGGCGTCCTTACTCGTTGCCGGTCCACGGTAGCGGGTTGCGGTGAGGCCATCGACGTAATCCTTGGCCCAGGTCGCCAGGACCAGGGAGACGGGCGGCAGCATGCGCGTGGCCAAGCCCCGGCGGCGTAGCACGAGCTGGATGAGCGCACGGCCGGTCCTACCATTGCCGTCGGCAAACGGGTGAATGGTCTCGAACTGGGCGTGCGCGATTGCCGCCTGGGCAACTGCGGGCAGTGATCCGGTGTTGCAGAAAGCGCACAAGTCTTCCATCAGCCCAGGTACCAGTTCAGGCGGGGGCGGCACGAAGGCTGCAGAGCAAGGGTTGTACTCGCTGCCCCCGATCCAGTTCTGTTTCTCCCGCAGCTTGCCGGCGTACCCGGCTTGGCGGGTGTTCTCGAGCAGACGCCGGTGGAAGGCCAGGAGGGTATCGGCGCTGATCGGGTCTCCCGGCGCGATCTCACTGATGGCTGCACTCATGGCGTCGATGTTGCCCAGAACCTCGGCGACCGTGACGTCGCGGGTCGGTTCACCTAGTTCCCTGGCCGCCTCTGCGCGGAGCAGGCGCCTGGCGTCGATTTCGAGCCCTTCGATCCGGGATGAGGCGACAGATTCCGCGCGCAGCAAGAGCCGCGCTAGTGCCTCAGTGTCCGCCAAGGCTGATGCCCGAGCGTTCAGCGTGGCGATGCCGGTCTCAGCGTCTGCCACATCCGCGGCCACGTCGCCTTCAAACGTAAAGTGTCTGCCAGTTAGCAGGTCAGGGCCGTAGGCGTCGTAATCGCACGGAGCTCGCCCGCGCCGTGACGGGGCATCCGTATTCCCGGGCCAGTGGCGGTGGATAACCCTGGACATCACTCCTCCTTATTTAGGTTAATCATACAAGCCTAAATAAGATGCGTGCGCACTTGTCTTGATGACGGTGGAGATCCTCGGCCCGCTTCCAACCGTTGTGCTGCGCGGTCGTCCTCGCTTATCTCGGTGAGGCCGGTGGCTGGACTCGCGATCCGATAGTCAGAACGGTTGCCGGGCCCTCGAACATTAGCGTGGCTAACAAAATCACGGGGAGCCAAACGGGGAGCCATCAACTCGGCCAGCGCGAACACCTGAGAAGTGGTGAGCACCGGGCGTTCGAGTGACTTCTCCACGCTCGCGCCTTTCATGCCCTAGACGAGTGACTCCTTGTGGGTCATGTGGGCCAAGGTGCATCAGCTGGTCCGATGGGCGCCCAGATCTACTGTCGTTTGAACACGCCGGTCAGCCCGGCGATGAGCATAGCGGCGAGCGCCCAGCCAGCGAGGGTGTAGCCAGCCGCCCACCAGGCAGTTTGGCCTATGGCGAGGAAGTTGGCACGCTCGCCCAGGCCGGCTCCCGGGATCAGCAGGTCGGCGGCGTAGCGGGCGCCGTTGAATTGCACATGTGGGTCGAGATTTTCGGCTCGCACGATCCCGCCATGTTCTGCGGCCCGGGTGAACCACCAGCAGCCAAAGCCATAGAGGATCCCGATCGGAGCCAGGATCTGCCAGGGACGATAGCCATAACCGATGGTGGCCCACAACAGCGCGCTCCAAAGTAGCCGGAAGGGCCGGAGCACGAGCCCGGACGGGCTATTGACGGCGGCACGGCGATGCCACTGGGCGCTGATCTGCACCTCACGGGCGGCGCCGTCATCTCCCTGGAGCCGGTACGTGTTGGCAAGTTGGTCATACGGCTGGGGAAGGAAGCCCTTAGCGTCACGCTGGAGCCATTGCAGCCGTCGCCGCGGGGTGACCGGGGGCTCGGCATCAATAATGGGGTAGGTAAACCCGTTCAGGGAGAGTTTGCCCTTGTCTGGCCAGGTTGCTTCGGCGTCGCGCCAGCCACCGACCTTCGCGAAGGAGAGATTGACCTCGCCAGTCAGGGAAGTGGGGCGGAAGATGACGTCCTTGGCAACCTCCGCCCTGTGAAGACCGAGCGCCAGGTCGTTTCCGTTGGTGAAGGTGCCGCCGTCACAGTCGAGCGCTCCGCCGATGTGGGCGCCGCCCAGGTTAACCGCGCCGGTGGCGGTGAACTTCCCGCTGCACAACATGTTGCCGTCGACGGTGAGTGACCTGGCGTCCAGCGCCGTTTGGTTCTCGCTGGTGAAGGTGCCGCCGTTGCAGTTGAGCACTCCGCTGATGTGGGCGCCGCCCAGGATGACCGGGCCGGTGGCGGTGAACTTCCCGCTGCAGAACATGTCGCCGTCGACGGTTAGCGAGCCGGCGTTCAGCGCGACCCCATTTCGGTTGGTGAAGGTGCCACCGTCACAGTTGAGCGCTCCGCCAATACGCGCGCTGCGCAGGTCGACGTTACCAATCGCCGTGAATCCATCATTCAGGCGAAGATCGCCGCTCGTGTGCAGGGCACTGCCGATAATGCCCGGAAGGTGGCATCCGGCTAGCCGAATCGTGATGGCGTGGGCGTCATTTAGCTTAACCGGATCTTCCAGGAAGCAATCTTGAAGATAGAGCGGCCGGGTAAGGGTAGCGGACTCCAAATCCAGCGCGCCCGTGATCCGCGCGCCCGCGAGCCGCAGCGGACGGTAGGTCCAGCCGTCAGCGCCGATGGCTACTGTTAGCAGCGACGATAGCATCGAGGCCTCGACGGCCCTGCTAGAACTCCAGCCCTCCCCGTCGCTGGCATCCACGCGCTTCCCTGGTTCGGGGCGCAGATCCACCGGCTCGCCGCTCATGAGCTGCTCCCGGCATGACAATGGCGTATCTCCCATCACAACTACATCCAAGCCGTCCAGTCGCCGGTGAGCGCCCTGCCGCCCGGCACTCGATCTGCCGCTGAGTATCCGGCAGCGGGCGAAGCACAGCAAGAGGCGCAGACAACACTCATGAGATCACTGCTGGCGTACCGTCCGGCAACATCTGCGTGCCGCCCTGCCTCCACCCAAAGGCGATGCGGAAATGTACAACCGAATTGAGTATTAAAGCATCAAGCGGGACAGCACAGGAGGTCCGGCCTCGTGTCTAGACTGCCCTACCGGGTAACACCTGCGCTCGGCATGCGGCAGCGGCTCGGCATCGCCGCCGCGCCAGAAACCGCCGTTCTGGCGCTGCATGGAAGGATGACGCAGGAGCCCGGGCTGTCGTCCGGTCAGGCGGGATTGCGCGTCAACGGCGGTAGCTGATTACTAACGTAGTGTGATGGAGTTGAATGGCATATTGCGATTCTGGAACTACCCCGAGTTCCCGGTCTATTGGCCGCCCCGCCGTCGGCTCGATCCCGGCACTTATCGCGCAGGCACATCCGGCTCGGCTGGTGAGAACGCCCAGTCGGCGGCATAGCGGTCGTGTGCGTTATCGGGCGTGCATGATCGTACTGGCTCGGTGACTGCCGGGTCCCCGGACTAGGCTGACGGGCCTGCAGCAACTCCCCCTTCCCAGCCGGACCTGCGATTGGCCGGTTGCTGCGGTCGGCTGTCAGTCGTAGTGGCGCAGCCGTGGCCACAGCCGGGCCCATGGCTGGCGGGGGCCGGTGCATATGTAGACGTGACCGCCCCATTCCTGGTTGCCGATGCCGTACGGATTCGACAGCGTGGCCGCCACCCGCACGCTGGTGAAGAACTGGCTCAGGTAGGCGGCGTAGCCGGTGACGTCGACGGGCCCGGGCGCCACGGCCACCACGGTGGTGGCGTGCGGG
>JBKQQQ010001081.1:0-9382 GCA_052144275.1 Streptosporangiaceae bacterium | reverse complement strand
GGCCGTACCCAGCGCTTGAGGCCAGATGGCTGCATCAACATCCGGTTGCACCCCGTAACCACGACAGCGATCAGGCACGCGCAAGTACCCGCCGCTATGCGCGGCCGACCCGCCGTGAAGTGAGTAGTGCCAAGCCGCGCCGGAACGGACGATCTGCAGGTGGCTGCATGGCCGTGGTCACCTGCCGTCGGGACGAGCCTGATGCCGGGGCGCTCGGCGCCTATCCGGTCCGGTCCTTGCTGGTGAAGGCCCGGAGCGGGAGGCTGCGGTCGCCGGAGAGCCAGGACATGCCGTGCGCCTTAGCGGCCAGGCCCTCGCGGGCGACGGCGCACCAGTCGTCGCGGTCGAGCAGTGACATGTAGCTGGCCAGGACGCGGTCGCGCTGGCCCGGCTCCCAGGGGAGGCTGGCCGCTTTGGGCCCGCTGAGGTAGCTGGCGAGGAGCCCCAGCCTGAAGAAGCGCCTGACCGTCGGGGCCAGCCGATGGGCGTGGCCAGCGTGGGCCTCCAGGACGGCCAGGGCCGGCGGGTAACCCGCCAAGGTCACTCCCATCCCGCCGCATCGGGACATCGCGATCAGGATCAGGCTGCCGTGATCGATCAGGTCCTCGTCCGGGCTGGCGGTGATCGCCTCGTGGAGATGAGCCTGGGTAGCGACAAGGCCGGCGTAGTAGCCATCCAGGTAGTCGCCGTTACATGATCTGCGCAGGAGCCAGGCTCGTACTTCCGGGCCGCCTCGGCGGCACAGCGCCTCCGCGAGGTAGACCCGGCCCCACCCGGCTGCGCGGTCACCGAGCCACATCAGGGCGTCAGCTCCACCTCTCCTCCGCCGTCCCAGGGCATGCGCGGCAAGCGGGCTGAACTGGTCAGACAGGAGCCCGATCGTCTGGATGAACGGGATGTCTTCTTCATCCAGCCCGTCGGCGAGCAGCGCTAGGCCGATGATCGCCGAGCAGCGGTCGCGGCTGTGCTGGACCAGCCAGCGGCCGGTTTCCCGGACCCGTTGCGCGTCTGCCCGCCAGGCCGCGGCGATGATGTGCTCGTTGCGATGGATGGGCACGAAGATCTCGTGGAAGGCATCTTCGAGCTCGCGCGGCTGGGTACCGGGGCGGGTGAAGTGCGCGTCCAGGACGGCGGCCGCCTCGATGCCGACGGCTCGGTAGTCCTTCGGAGACCTCGGCCGGTCTCCGCGGTGAGCATGGGCGTCGGGATAGGGCTCTCCGCTTTTCGGCAGCGGCCCGGTGGGGTGCTCCGCGTGGAGCCGTGCCGCATGCTCGAACAAGCTGATCCGGGTGTCGGGCAAGCCAGGCCCGATGGGCGCAGCCACTACAGCGCCGGGGTGCCGGTCCTTTCGGTCATGCCCTGAATGCTGCCCTACCGATCCGGAATCAGGCAAACCGCTGGCCGCGATCGATCGCCTGGTTCCCTGCAACCACCGGGCCGGCCCGACATGAGAACATTTCAGCCGAAACCCGCCTGACCGCGCCGCGAATCGCGCACACCGGAGCGCCTCTGGATGTCCGCCGATCCAGCCGGAACAAAACCGTGGAGCCGAACGCGCGGTTGCCGGCGACGGCGGTCAGCCAGGCGCCGGGCGCTGCGGGACGCCCTCGACCGTCCACCGCTGCGGCGATTCCGTGAACGCCTCCTGCGCACGCCGCGCCCGCCATAGCTGATGCGGCGTGCCGCCGCGGCCGCCGACACTTCAGCATGCAGCGATAAACCCACAGGTTGCTGCCTCAGGAGAAGCGGAACACTGGTCCCCGCGCCGGAAAGGGGAGGACGGCTCCGGCCGGGATCAGGAACGCGTGATCCCGCTTTATCCGGACCCGGTCGATCCAGGCGTCCGTGATGACGAGAATGGGGCCGTCGTTCGGGAAGTCTGGCGCGTCCTGTAGCAGGTCAATGCCGGGTTGCAGGACGGTGCCGCCGCGCCCGCGGACCCGCACCCGGCCGGCGATGTCGAATGGATGCATCCAGCCGTTGTCGTGTGCCCCGGCGTCGCAGAAGACCACCCGCACGGCCAGCACGTCCCGGGTGACCGCGTAGGAGGCGATGGCGCCGAGGGCTTTCCCGAGGAGTCGCCGGTCCATCGAGCCGCTGGTGTCGAGGACGACGCCGAAGGTCCGGTTCTGCATGAGTTCTTCCGGCAGGTGCCAGCCGGGGCGGGGGATGTCGGGCGTCGCGGACTGACGGCGGCTCGCCCGGGCGTAGGAGCGGCGGCGTTCTACCGGCGCGAAGTGATCGTCGAACCAGCGCGCCAGTTCGACGTCCCAGGGCACCGGGGGCTCCGTCAGGGCGCGGATCTCCTCCACGAGCCCGGCGGGGAGCAGGCCGCGTCCCTGCCCGCGGTGGTAGTCGATGCCGTCGGCCAGGCAGCGCCGGTAGAACTCATCGAGGTCCACTCCCCACGCCGGGTCATCGGGCCCAGCCAGCCGCCGGGGCAGGATGTCGCAGGCCCCGGGGCCGCGCAAGGTCGCGAGCTTCCAGGTGCGGCGTCGGCCCGCGGCGATCTCGTCGTAGACCTCCTCGGCGGACTTGCCGCGCAGCGACCGATCGTACAGCGCGCTGTCCGGCAGATCGCCCACCTCCATCTCGGCCAGCCAGCCGTTGATCACGTAGTCGCAGGCCACGTTCCACAGCCAGGGATCCCGGCCGCCGCCGCGGGTGTCGTGCCGCAGCCCGGCGTGCAGCAGTTCGTGGGCGACGGCGAACCGGTGCTCACCCTCCTCTAGACCGCACAGCGGGTTGACGTACAGCTCGGCGGCGGCCGGGCTGATCGCCGCGACCCTGATGCCGTGCAGGCGGCAGACCTCGGCGTCCTCGACCAGCTTGAACGCGGCGGCGAGCGCGCCCAGCAGCGGGTAGGAGGAGATGAACCAGTTGAGCGCCTGCCGCCACTGCGTCTTGCGCCCGCCCTCACCCGCCAGGCTCTCGGCCACGCCGCCCGCGATGTCCACGGCGGCGCCGACCGCGCTGGCCAGCCCGCCCGCGAACAGGTCGGGCCAGTTCGCCGGCCCACGCCAGCTCCGGGACGAGGGAATGCCCTCCCAGCACAGGTCACCGCCGGGCCCGGCGGTCCCCGCCCCGCCCAGGTAGGGCGGATTCCCCAGGGAACGGAGCCGCTCCGCGAAAGCATCCTCGCCCGCCGCGCTCCCGGCCAGGTGATCGTAGCTGGTGGGCCCGCCGAGTCCCTCAGGCGGCCGACCGACCTTCAGGTGGGCCAGGAACCGGTTGACCGTCACGCAGGCGGCGAGGTTCCACGCCGCGTCGAAGCGTGCCCCGGGGCCCCCGCCGGAGGGCAGGCCGGTGGCCGCGCGCCAGCCCGCCAGGTGCTGCTGCGCCAGGTGGTCGAATCCCAGGTGGAGCAGGCAGTGCGCCACGACCCACGCCCACTCCTCCGGCTCGCCGCGCCGCCGCGGGTTCAGGTAGACGTACCCGAGGCTGGTCACCATGGCCCATCCGTCGGGCGGGCACTGGTCATCATCCTGGCCGGCGCTCCAGACGGCCCGGTACGCCAGCGGCGCGAACAGCGGATGCCGCCGGATGAGGTCCAGGCCGTGTTTCCTGTTCTCGGCGGCCGGGTCCGTCCGTGCCCTTGGCCGCCGGGGCTGGCGCCCCTTTGCCGGCATGGCTAGACCTTGGCCCCGTCACGCGCGGCGGCGAGCCGCGGCAGGTCGCGTACCACCTCGACCATGAACCAGGAGGGCAGCCGGGCGTCGCTGCCGTCCTCGGTCACCCCGTCCTGCGCGCCGGCGACGACCATCTGGGCCGCCTCGACGCTGATCTCGGCCAGCTCGGTGAGCAGGGCCTTCGCGCGATGGGCGAGTTGTACCGCGCCGCCGCCGAGCTCAGCCCGCGACGCCGGAAGCTCCTTGGCCAGCCGGGCCCGCAGGCCCTGCGCCAGGAAGTAGCAGACATCGCGTTCGGCGGGGTCGGCCGGCCAGTGCATCGTTCCCTTCAGCAGCGCGTCGAGCGACCAGGCGTGCCGGAGCTGGCGGACGTAACCGCGGAACTGCCCCGCGTGCGACGGCGACACCGTGCCCAGCGCGAGGATCCGCAGCAGCTCGTCCGGCATATCCAGCCCGTCCGCCGCCCCGGCGCCGTAAGAGTGCAGCAGGTCGGAGAGGATGTGCCAAGCACGGGGGGTGGAGAACGGCTCCTCGTGCCGGGGCGGCGCGGTCGCCAGGTGGTCCGGCCGCTGGCTGATGTAGTCGATGACCCACGGGTGAATGCCGCTGCGCCGCGCCCAGGCCAGCCAGTCGCGGGCGCTGCTCACCAGGTGGACGTGCACCATCCGGTTGATCAGCGCCGAGGACATCGGCCGCACGATGGCCGAGTCCTGGCTCCGGTTTCCCGCCCCGATCACCACGGACTCCGGGTGCAGCGTGTAGTTGCCGAGCCGCCGGTCCAGGATCAGGCTGTAGAACGCCTTCTGCACCTCATGGCTTGACCCGTTCAGCTCGTCAAGGAAAAGCACGTAAGGCTCGTCCCGCGCGATGGCCTCCGGCGGGCAGAACCGGCTGCGTGCCCGGTCTCCCTCCCCGATGATCCGCGGCACGCCGATAAGATCCTCGGCCGCGAGCTGAGTGCCCAGCAAAGTGTGGCACTCCAGACCGACCTGCGCGGCGAACTCCTCGACCAGGCTGGACTTGCCGATGCCTGGCTGCCCCCAGATGAAAACCGGCCGTACCACCGCGACATGCAGGAGCAGTTCGGGCAACTGCGCGGGGATAACGGTAACAGAAGCGTGCATATAGGGCCAGGGTACGTTCCGCCCCGCCAGGCCGTCACGTGAATATTCGGACGGCGCTCCAGGCTAAGGCGCGCTGATCGCGCTGCTGGAATCGCCAGGGCGGATACGTAAGCAGCCGCATCCTCCTGAGATAATCAATATTGATTGTAAACTCTCACCGCATAGAATCACACCGGCTGGCGGCGCAAACAGTAGCGACGCTTTAGGCTCCGGACGCGACCTGCTTGCCAGGCCCCGTACATCCGTTGCCATTTCACCGGAGCCAGTCGTACGACTGCTGCGCCGGGACACCGAGCAAGCCCGAAACTGCGCTGGCCCTGTCTGCGCTGGCCCTGTCTGGTCTGGCCGTTCCGGCGCGCAGGCGGCTGTGAGGGCTTGGCTCGCGGCATGGGCCTCACCCGCCATGGGTGGTCCAGGTTGAGGCATCTGAACCATATCGTTCTCATTGCCTGCGGTCGCAAATGGGAATGCAGGGATGCTGTTTCGCGGAGCGCTGCATCGGACCCGATCGCCCGAAGGTGCTGACCGGTATCGCGCTTTTTTGCGGCCAGCTGGCTCGATGAAATGAGGACACGGCATGCCCACTGACCCCATGAATCCGGCAACGGCCATCACCTGGGGGCCCTTCATCCAGGCCGCCTACGATCAGTACACCAGCGATCCCAGTCAGGTCAATCCGGCCGCGATCACCAACATGCCCGCTGGCTACACGCTGGTGCGCACGATTCAGATGACCGACTTCTTCGGTCCTGTGCAGTCGCGTGTCTTCTACGGTTTCGTCGCTGTCGGCGGTGACCCCAAGACCGCGGTGGTCGCGTTGCGCGGCACCGCCACGAACACCGAATGGTGGGATGACCTGCATTGGGACCTGGTGCCGTTCACCCAGGTTCCCAACGGCGGACAGGTCGCCCAGGGCTTCCTGGATATCTACAACACCTACGGCACCATGACCCCGGGGCAGCAGCAGGGCACGCAGGCATCGGCCACCTTCGCCGCCGACGTCGCGCAAGCGGTCGGCAGCGGTCTTCAAGCCGGTCTTGATCCCGCGCTGCCCACGGTGGTGTGCGGCCACAGCCTGGGTGGCGCGCTGGCGACGCTCCTGGTCGCGGACCTGACCGCGACGACGCCGCTGAAGCCGCAGGCATGGACATTCGCCTCGCCACGGGTGGGAGACGCGACCTTCGCCGCACGCTACGGCGGTCTGAGCACCGTGTCATGGCGGATCTACAACCAAGTCGACGTCGTCCCGTACTTCCCGGTCGATGTCACCGATAACTACCAGCCCGTCACCGCCGGATACGCGATCAACTCCCTGGGGAAGGCGAAGTGGAGCCTAAGCTGCGCCCACGCGCTGAACACCTACCTGCACGTGCTGTCGGTCGGCACGGTGCCGCTGAATCCGGCCTGCAGTTAGCCGTCTGGCCACCAGTCACGGCACTCTTCCGCCGCATTGGGGTTCGATCGGCGCAGCGATCCGAAGCGATCCGTCTATGCCGTGGGATCAGGTTCGCGGGCGGAGCCGGAAGGCGAGGAAACCGGTTGGCTCGCGGCACAGGCGTTCGTAGCCGCGGGGATCGATTGCGGCGGCTTCCGGCCGGGGGCGTGGTTCGGCCAGTCGCTCGATCCAGAACCCAGCGGCGGCGATCTCCTCGCAGGTGACCTGGAGGGGAGCCTGCCAGTACCGCACGTTCCAGCCGTTGCTCCAGGTCTCGGTGATGACCCGGACGTCGAAGTAGTTCCCGCCGTGACGCAGCCAGTCCCCGGTGGGATGCTGGCGGGACAGCACCAGCGCCCCGCCGGGCCGCAGGACCCGGCGCAACTCCCGCAGCGCCGCTACGCGGTCATCGACGTATTCGATGGCCAGGGCGCACAGCGCCAGGTCGACAGATGCGTCGGGCAGCCAGGAGATCGGATCGCCGAGGTCGTGCACACGGAAGTCGCCCTGGCCGGCCCGTTCCCGGCAGATTTCGATCATGCGAGGGCTTTGATCGAAGCCGATCACGCTCGCGCCGCGGCGCAGGAGTTCGGTCGCGTACAGCCCGGGGCCGCAGGCCGCGTCGAGAACTCGCTTACCGGTGACGTCACCCAGCAGGTCAAGACATGCAGGCCGGTCATAGTAGGCATTGAACAGGCTGTGCTCGGCATGGTCGAGAAACTCATCAGCAAACGCGTCATATTGCGGCTGGCGCCCAACCTGGTCATCCATACCACCCATTCTGGCGCTTTCTGCCCGGAGAATCCCGTAACGACGCAGATCAAAGTACCGCAACACCTTCATCTGACCGGCCGGGCGGACCCGTCAGGCCTTCCTTCCCGTGATATCAGGCTGTCAGCCGTCGTGCGTGAAGCTTTTCATAGAACGGCAGGTGATAACCGAGGTAGCCGCTGAGCACGGGGTCCCCTTCGAGGTCAGCCAGGATGCCGGTCGGCTAGGACCTCGGGGTAATGTCTCCCGGTGGTTTCCTTGGCGAATACGTGGCCGCCCCTGGCCAGTGAGATAAGAGAACGGCTCGTGCACCATTGCGAAATCGCCGCGTTCCGCCATCCTCCGGAAGAAGGCCGTCGATCGGCTGCGCGGCGCACTCCACAGCGGCAGCACATCATGATGCTAGAGCCAGCGGGTAAGACGCCGCCCCCGGCGGGTCTGCCCCTGGTCATGGCGGAGCGCCGGTGTAGCCGGCGGAAACGCGAGGTCCAGCCTCGGTCACCGTGGGCTGGCCGTGGTGAGATGACGGCTGACTTATCGCTTCTGTCGCCATATCCGCGCGATCATCTGCCACCGCTGTGCGCCGGCCTCACCATAGGTCGCCACCCGTTAGCACGTAGAGGAACGGTACGAGCGGGATAAGGCTGAACAAAGCCCATGCCACCTTCGCCAGGCCGCCCATGTTACGGCGGGTTGCCAAGTCGACCCAGATAAGGATCACGGCGACGGGATGGAGGAAGCAGACCAGGAGCTCGAGAACCTTCTTCATCATTTGAATCTACCGGGTGCGGTGGGCATCAGGCCCCGCCGGGCCGCCGCGGACTTCCTCGGGCAGGTCGCGGATGGCCTGCAGGACGGCGTCCGGGTGGTCGGTGGTGATGGTGCTGTGCCCGGCGTCCAGGGCCTTGCCGGACATGAGGGCTGTGCACCATGCCGAGCTTTCCCGTTAGCCTCGTTCAATGCCCAGCATTCACCCGAGTTCGAGCCGGTTCCGGCCGGCGCGCCCAGCACACCCGAACCCTCCGCTCGGCGTCCCATGCTGATCGGCGTAGGGCTAGATGCCCGGCTCGGTCTGCCGTTCGACCAGCTGCGAGCGGCCGCGCGGGAGGCCGGGCAATTCGGTTTCGAGAGCTTGTGGACCCCGGCCGGTGGCGTGCCGGACTCGTTCCACGTCTGCGCGGCGTGGTCGCAGGACACCTCGCTGCGCACCGGGATCGCCGTCGTCCCGGCGGCGCGGATGTGGACCCCGCTGGGCCTCGCGGCGCAGGCGGCCACGCTGGCTCAGCTCTCCTCCGGCCGATTCGTCCTCGGCCTGGGCGCCGGTGGCTACGGGCCCGGGTTCTGGGCCTCGGTCGGCCTGCCGAACCGCCCGATCGCGGTGATGCGCGAATACGTCACCCAGGTCCGCGCGCTGCTGGCCGCCGACACGGTCACGGCCGCCGACACGGTGACGGGCGGCGTCGGCGGAGGGACGCCCGGCTGGCCCCGCTCGGCGGCGCTGGGGGTGGCGGACCTGCCGCCGGCTCCGGTGTACCTGGCCGCGCTCGGCCCGCAGATGCTCCGGCTGGCCGGCGAAGCCGCCGACGGCGCGCTGCTCAACTGGGCGACGCCCGAGCACATCGCCGTCAGCCGGGCCCGGATCGACGAGGGCGCCGCGCGGGCAGGCCGCGACCCTGGTGCGGTGCCGGTCACGATGTACATCCGGGTCTGCGTCGACGACGACGTGGCCGCGGCGCGGCGGGCCCTCGGCCAACAGGTGCTCGGCTACGCCCTGGGCCAGCCCGGCATCCCCCAGGACGCCGGCTACCGGGGGCTGTTCGCTCAGATGGGATTCGAGGAGGTGCTGCGCGACCTGGAAGCCCGCAGGGACCAGGGCGCGACAATGTCCCAGCTGGTAGACGCCGTCCCAGAGCAGATGCTGCAGGCGGTGGGCTACTACGGCCCAGCCGCGGCGGCCCCGGCCGCCTTCGCCCGGCTCAGCGCCGGACTGGACGAGGCCATCGTCCGGGTCATCACGGCCCGTCCCGGCCTGGAACCCGTCATCGCGGCCATGGCCGCCCTGACGCCACCACTCATCCGCGCCGCCTGATCTTCCTCCGTCTCGGCGGGCCGATGGTCTCGCAAGACAGTTAAAATAGTTATATAATCCATCTTAATCCGCCTGCCGGAAGCGCCGAGAGGCCGGGCCCGAGCGGAGAGCCAGGCCAGCAGCGGAGCCGGAGGAGGAACCCGTGCGCCGGACCATCTTCACCGACTCCCATGAGCAGTTCCGGCAGACGGTGCGGGCGTTCCTGGCGAAGGAGTGCGTCCCGCACACCGCGGAGTGGCTGGAGGCCGGCGTGGTCAGCCGGGAGGCCTGGCGCAAGGCCGGCGAGCTCGGGCTGCTCGGCTGGATGGTCCCCGAGGAGTACGGCGGCCTGGGC
>JBKQQQ010001080.1:0-5754 GCA_052144275.1 Streptosporangiaceae bacterium | reverse complement strand
CTCGCTCGGGGTCTTGCCGACGCGGACGCCGGCCTTCTCCAGGGCTTCCTTCTTGGCCTGCGCGGTACCTGAGGAGCCCGAGATGATCGCGCCGGCGTGCCCCATCGTCTTGCCTTCGGGCGCGGTGAACCCGGCCACGTAGCCCACGACCGGCTTGGTCACGTGCTGCTCGATGAAGGCCCCGGCCCGCTCCTCGGCGTCGCCGCCGATCTCGCCGATCATGACGATGGCATCGGTCTCCGGGTCCGCTTCGAACGCCTGCAGGCAGTCGATGTGCGTGGTCCCGATGACCGGGTCGCCGCCGATGCCGACCGCGGTAGAGAAGCCGATGTCACGCAGCTCGTACATCATCTGGTAGGTCAGCGTGCCCGACTTGGACACCAGCCCGATCCGCCCGGCGGTGGTGATGTCGGCCGGGATGATGCCGGCGTTGGACTGGCCGGGAGAGGCGACGCCCGGGCAGTTCGGCCCGATGATCCTGGTGCGGTTGCCCGCCGCGCTCGCGCGCGCCCAGAATTCGGCGGTGTCGTGCACCGGGACGCCTTCGGTGATCACGATGCACAGACCGATCTGGGCCTCGATCGCCTCGATCACGGCATCCTTGGTGCCGGACGCGGGCACGAACACCACCGACACGTCGGCGCCGGTTTCGGCCATGACCTCGGCGACCGTGCCGAACACCGGGACGTCGGCGCCGTTCAGCTCGATCCGCTGGCCCGCCTTGCGGGGATTGGTGCCGCCGACGATCGCGGTGCCCGCGGCCAGCATCCGCGCACCATGCCTGCGCCCCTCGGAGCCGGTGATGCCCTGGATCATGACCCGGCTCTGGCCGGTCAGGAAGATCGCCATCTCATGCTCCCTTCGATGCGATGCTGGCCAATTCGGCGGACCGGCGGGCCGCGCCGTCCATCGTCGCCACCTGCTCGACCGCCTTGATGGCGGCGTCCGTCAGGATGCGCCTGCCCTCGGCGGCGTTGTTCCCGTCAAGGCGGACTACGATCGGGCGGTCCACGTGCTCCCCGCGCGATTCCAGCATGGCAATCGCCGAGACGATCCCGTTGGCCACCGCGTCGCAGGAAGTGATCCCGCCGAAGACGTTGACCAGCACGCTGCGCACGCTCGGGTCGGACAGTACGATCTCCAGGCCGTTGGCCATGACCTCGGCGGATGCCCCGCCGCCGATGTCGAGGAAGTTGGCCGGCCTGATCCCGCCGAACTCCTGGCCCGCGTAGGCCACCACGTCCAGGGTGGACATCACCAGCCCCGCGCCGTTGCCGATGATGCCGACCTCGCCGTCGAGCTTGACGTAGTTGAGGTGCTTCTCCTTCGCGCGGGCCTCGATCGGGTCGGTGCTGCTGACATCGGCGAACCGCGCGTGCTCCTGCCGGAACGCGGCGTTGTCATCCAGCGTCACCTTGCCGTCGACCGCGAGCACCGCGCCGTCCTCGGTCAGCGCGAGCGGGTTGACCTCGACCAGCGTGGCGTCCTCGTCGGAGAACATGGCCCACAGCCGCTCGGCCAGCAGGGCGGCGCCCTCGGCGGCCTGCGCCGGGATGCGTCCGGCCGCGATGATCTCCGCCGCCTTCGCGGCATCGACGCCGGTCAGCGGCGACACCGGGATCCTGGCCACGGCGTCGGGGCTGCTGTGCGCGACCTCTTCGATCTCCATGCCGCCCTGCACCGTGCAGATAGACAGGAACGTCCGGTTGGCCCGGTCGAGCAGGAACGACAGGTAGTACTCGGCCGCGATGTCGACCGCCTGGGCGATGAGCACCGTGTACACGGTGTGGCCCTTGATGTCCATGCCGAGGATCTGGCTGGCCTTGGCGTAGGCCTCGTCCGGGCCGTTCGCTAGCTTCACGCCGCCGGCCTTGCCCCGCCCGCCGGTCTTCACCTGCGCCTTCACCACGACAAGCGGGTGGCCGGCCGCGGCGAACTCCGCGGCGATATCTCGCGCTTCGGAGGCCGTGTGCGCGACCTTGCCCGGCTGCACCGGGACGCCGTACTCGGCGAACAGGTCTTTCGCCTGATACTCGAACAGGTCCACTCTCAGTCCCTACTATTTCCGCTGCTCATCAGCCTTGGTATCTGGTCATTAGAGATCTTGGTAGCCTAACTGGGAGCCGTCCCGGCCTTCGCCCGGGCGGCCGCCTGCTTCAGCACCAGGTCCCGCAACGCCGTTACGGCGATCTCGGGGATCTGAAACACGCGCCGCGACTTCTCAGTCTTAGTCTCCCCGGTGCGCCGTACCGGCCGGTAAACGGCCACGGTGCCAGCCTCAAGGTCCACCTCGGACCAGCGCAGGGCCCGGGCTTCCTCGGTGCGGATGCCGCCGAGCATGCTCACGGCGACGTACGGCCATAGGCGCTCTCCCTTGGCTGCGTCCAGCACGGCAAGAGCCTGCTCCAGGTTGAGTGACCGGGACGGCCGTCCCGGCATTCCTGTGGGCACGGCAGATAGATCCGCGACATTCCGCACCACGAGGTCATTGACCACCGCGTTCCGGATGGCCTGGATCAGGATCATCCGGGCCAGCCTAACGCTCCTGGTTGACAGGCGCTTAGCCAGCTTGCCAAGTGCGAAGTCGACGTCCCGCACCTTGAGCTCGACGAGCTTGATAGTGCCGATAAGCTCGACCAGGTGCCTGACCATGATCCGGTAGCCCGTTAGCGTGCTTTCTGCCTGCGTGTTCAGGGTCTCCAGCCAGTCCTTCAGGCACTGCTCGACGGTGTAATGGGCGGGGGTGCGGATGCCTGCGGCAAGTTCGGCGTGCTTGGTGCGCAGCTTGTCCTTGACCTCGGTCTTGGTCCGGCCGCGAACGATGATCCGGTCCCGGCGCCCGTCTGGCTTCCAGCCGACGGTGATCGTCCCGGCCCAGCGGTCCCGGCTCCGGTCGTAGTAGATCGAATCTTCGCCCCGGGCACGGCGCTTGGCCTCTGCCATGACTCCTCCTAGCGCGCCTCGGTCAGGAGCTCCTCCAGTGCGTCTACCGTGATGAGACGCCTGCCGCCCGGCTTTAGTGATGGTAACCGCCGTAACCGCATGGCGCCGTTGATCAGGTCGCGGGTCACACTGAGCTTGGCGGCGACTTTACCTGCCGAAAAGGCAACTAGTTTGTCTCGAACCTGATACGTAGCTGCCGGTTAACAGAGATCCTGTCTCTTCTGCGGCATCCAAAGAGGTGAACATGGTTAGCCCCGCTTCATCTGCATAAAAGGCATGTCAGGGACTTATCAACTCATAATATCAGCCTGCCGCCGTGTGGCGGAGAGAGCCGTTTCGTCCGTGGGATTCTTCTGGGGGAACATCACCGCAACCTGGACTTGTGGGACTTTTGTCGGCCGCGCAGGCTCTCATGGTGGCTCGCCCAAAAACCGTTGGCGGCCAATCCGATTCACTGATGTCAGCTGCTCATGGTCCTGCCGACGGTTTCGCGCCAAGCGTTCGTCTCCGCGCGCCGCCGTCTGCCTATCTTCACGTAGGGCAGATTCCCGCGCCGCATCTGGTCATACAGCAGGTCCCGGGACAGCCCGGTCAGCTGAGCCGCCTCATCGACCGAGTAAGCCAGTCGTTCGGCAGGCAGGTCTGGTTCTTCCTGGCCGGTCTCGCGTATAGGTGATCCGGAATTCATCGCCGTGTCCGGTCAGCGCACCTCGGAGTTTTGCATATCACCGGCCCAGAGCTGTATGTCGGCGGGAGTACGTGCCTCGCCAAGTTAGTAATCCTGCTCCCGGCAGTGACAACGCGTGATCAGATGTTCGCCTGAAATGTGGCCGCCGGATCGGCCGGCTGTGTGTTCATATGCCCGGGTTGTACCTGTCATGACCGCGCCGGCGCGGATGCCCCGGCGATCGCAGACGCCTGCGGCTGGCGGCAGGGGCGCGCTTGCCCTGGCCGGCCATGGCTGGCGGTCGTCAGCCGGGTGGCCGGGCGGCTGCCACCAGGGGGAGGTGATGACCCGGTATGCCGTACCAGGTCCGCCAGTCCAGCTGCCGCACGGCCACGTCAGCGCAGCCGGCGTCCCGCAGCACGGCGGCGTAGCGGTCCGCGCCGTCATCGACGATGCGCAGCCGGCCGCCGGGCCGCAGGACCCGCACCGCCTCGCGCAGCGCCTGTGCCCGCCCGGCGGCTTCCCGGATGTTGCTGAGCGCCAGGCTGCTGACCACCAGGTCGAACGACGCGGACCCGAACGGGAGGTCACGCGCGTCCGCGTCGGCAAGCTCCACCCGGTCGCGCACGCCCTCGGCCGCCGCGTTGCGCTCAGCGGCGGCGCGGCTGTTGCCGCTCTGGTCGCGGCGGCGCCACACGTCCGCTCCCACCGCCCGGCCGGCGGGCAGCCGCCGGGCCGCCAGCATCAGCACCGCGCCGCGGCCGCATCCCACGTCCAGCACGTGCTCGTCACCGCGCAGGCCCAGCTCATCCAGCAGCTGCGCCCAGATCGCCCGCTTGCCCGGCCCGGTGGAGTACAGGTAACTCGCCGCTGACCCCGCCACCACCGCGCCGCCCACGCCAGCCAGCGCGGCAACGGCCGGCCTGCGATGGCGCACCGCCCAGGCCACGGTGCCCGCCAGCCCGGCCTCGGTCACGGCGAACACCGCCAGCCCGGCGAACCCGCCGTCGATGCCGTACCTGCCCCGCTGGCCGACGCGACCACCGCGTTCTGCGGCCGAGACCTCCGCGACTGGTTCCACGCCGCCAGTCTGCCAGCAACCATGACAAGCGAGGCGGTGCTTCACGAGCTGAGCGGGATTCACCCGGTACGGCCGGCAGGATACGCGCCGTGGCATGAACGCCCGTTACGCCGTTGCAGATGCCGAGGTACGACAAGCGAGCTCACTGGCCATACGATCGCGTTGATGAGGGCTTAACGAAACCCGCGGGGCAGTGCCCGGAGAGGTGGGAGGACCTGGTGGAGGCAGAGTCGGAGCGTCAGTTGGCTGACCCGCCGGCCACCTGGCAGGAGCACTGGTTCGACCACCGCCAGTTGCTCCGGCTATACCACAGCGACGAGCACTGCGCGATCTACGTGGACCCCGACGTGCGCCGGGCCGAGGTCCGGTGGCTGCCCCGGTTCATCAATGTGACCTGGCAGTACTCCAAGGCAACCTACGGCGACGCGTTCGGGTTCGACCCGCGCATCTACTCCATCCACCACGCCGGGCGGCACGGCGGCGGTCACGCGGGCTACTACGTCAGCCCGGTCCACGACTACCACAACGTCAGCGACTGCGGGCTGGACACCTGGCGGGAGGGCAACACCCTCGCTCGCGAGCTGCCCGCTCATGAGATCGGGCATTCCGTGGAGAGCGCCAACAACGGCGTCCACGGCTCACCGGCGTATGAGATCTGGGGCGACAGCAAGTGGGCCGAGTTCTACATCTATGACCTCTACACGGCGCTGGGCATGGATCGCGAGGCCAAGGGCGTCTACCGCCGGTTCACCGGCAACACCGACGATTTCCCTCGTCGGCGGACCCGCTGGTTCCGCGACTGGTTCTACCCGCTATGGCGGGACTGCGGGCGGGCAGAGGTCATGAACAGGTTCTTCCGGGAGCTGGCCCGGCACTTCCCACGCGACTCCGGCGGCACCTACACGCGGCGGATGAACTGGGGCGAGTACGTCCACTTCACCAGCGGTGCTGCGGCCGCCGACATGAGCGGCCAGGCCGCCCGCGCTTTCGGCTGGCCCCGCGAGTGGGCCGGCCAACTGGAGCACGCCCGCGAGCAGTTCCCCGGCATCACGTACTGAAATAC
>JBKQQQ010001079.1:0-7581 GCA_052144275.1 Streptosporangiaceae bacterium | reverse complement strand
TGGCGACCCCGGTCTTGCCCCGGTACAGGCGGCCATCCGGGCTCCTGGTGCCTTCCGGGTAGATGCCGAGCACGTGCCCGGCCGCCAGGACGCCCAAGCCGGTCCTGATCGCCTGCTCGCTCGCCGGCCCGCCAGCCCGGTCGAGCGGAATCTGGCCGACCCCGGTGAAGAAAACCTTGCTGATCAGGCCCTTCAGCCCGCGCCCGGTGAAGTACTCCGACTTGGCCAGGAAGATCACCTTCCGCGGCACCGGCAGCGGCCCGAAGAAATGGTCGGAGAACGACAGGTGATTGCTCGCGAGGATGACGGGACCTCGGCGCGGAACGTTCTTGACGCCCCATGCGCGGGGCCGGAAGACGATCTTCAGCGTCATCCCGAGCGTGTACTTCGTCAGCCAGTAGAACACGATCAAATCGTCCCACGTCCCGCGAGCCAAAGGGGCGCGGCATCGCCTGGACTGAGCTTCCCCCACGGACCCACCCCAGGCGCGAGGAACGAGCGACGAAGGCCCGCCGCCGCAGGCGGCCAGGCAAGCAAGGCGATGCCAGTGAAGGGGGACGGGGAGGTGGGCGGGGCCCCGGAGGCGAGCGGGAAATACACTGCCACCATGTCACCAGTGCTTCCAGGCGCGGAACCATTCGAGGCCGCAGGCGGCCCGGTCGGCGTGCTGCTGTGCCACGGCTTCACCGGCAGCCCGCAGACGCTGCGCGGCTGGGCCGACTACCTGGCCGGGCAGGACCTGACGGTCAGCCTCCCCCGGCTGCCCGGGCACGGCACCACCTGGCAGGACCTGGCCCGGACCGGCGGCGACGACTGGTACGCCGAGGTAGACGCCGCGTTCGCCAGGCTGGCGAGCCGGTGCGAGCAGACCTTCGTGTTCGGGATCTCCATGGGCGGTTGCCTCGCGCTGCGGCTGGCCGAGGCCCACGGCAGCGCTGTGCGCGGCCTGGTGCTGGTCAACCCGTCGCTAGCCCCGGACACCCGGCTGTTCCTGCTCGCTCCGGTGCTCAAGCACGTGCTGCGGTCGCTGCCCGGCATCACCAGCGACATCAAGAAACCGGGCGCACATGAGGTCGGCTATGACCGGGTGCCGGTTCGGGCCGCGGCCACGCTGCCGAAGCTGTGGGGCACGACGGTCAGGCATCTCGGCGACGTCACCCAGCCAGTGCTCGTCTACCACAGCACTACCGACCACGTCGTCGGGCCCGCGAGCATGCGAGCGCTGCTGGCGGGGCTGCCCGGCGGCCAGCTGACCGTGCGCGAATGCGCCGACAGCTATCACGTCGCGACGCTTGATAACGACGCGCAGGCCATCTTCGAGGGTAGCGGCAAGTTCATCCAGGATCACGTCGGCTAGCCGGCGCATAGCGACCGTCCGTGTGGTCGACGGCCGGTTTGCGACCCACTAACTTGGAAGGCGTGGAACCTCCTGCCCCGTCGCCCGAGATGGTTAACGCCTCGCGCTGGCTCGAGGCCCGGCGGGCGCTGCCGTATGCCGCCGCCGAATCGCAGCGTGCGGAAACCGGGCGGGCCGCCCGGCGCGCCGAAGCCGCGCACCGGCCCAAGACAACGGCCGACCCGCAGACCACACGCCAAGCCGAAGCTGAGCACGCGACCCGGGCGGCGGGTGACGATACCAGCGAGCAACAGCCTTAATACGCCTTGGGCTTAATCCTTCTGGGCTTAATCCTTCTGGCTTGGGCGAATAAGCACCTGTACTCCTGAGATTTACCCTCCCGGCACCGGACCGTGCGGGGCTATCGTGGAGGCAGGCTTCGATTCGGACATCGGTGGGGACGTGCCGGACTGGGATAACACGGAGAGCAGAGAGAGCGACGAGGACGCGACGTGGCGTGATCTGGTCGCTCGGTTCGAGGAGCCCACGACCGCGGCCGGACCGGCACCCTGGCCTGAACGCGAAGACGTGCAGGGCCCGCGTGACCAGGCCGCCCGGGCAACGGACGGAACAGACGGGACGTCCGGGGTTCACGAGGCTGACGGGGTTCACGGGGCCGACGGGGTTCACGGGGCCGACGGGGTCGAAAGTGCGCTAGATGGTTTCGGGACCGGGGATGCTCAAGGTTCCGCTGGGCCGTCCGGGTCAGGGGAGCCGCTCGGGGCGGGCGATGCACAAGGGACTCGCGGGAATTGGGATGTACGGGGCGCGGACGAGATTGAAGGGGCGTGGGGAGCGGATGGATCTGCTGGGTCCGAGGGATTGCGGGGGCCTGACGGAGCGCGCGGGCCTGGAGGTTCCCCTGGGGCTAGAGGTGCCGACCATACGCGGGGGGCGCGCGGGGTAGAGGGGATACGGGGGTTTGACGATGAGGGTGTGCGGCGGGCGTTCGAGCCGGGCGGGCGGCCGGAGACCTCTGAACCGGATGTGATCCCGGCCCCACGGCGAGATCGGCGGGCGGCCGCGCACAGTACGCGCGCGCGCAAGATCCGGGCGCGCAAGGCACCGCCGCGGCCCGCGCCGCAGGATGACGACGAGCATTTCATCCCGCCCGCGCCGCCGCCGCTGCCCTCGCTGGACCCCATCGCCAAGGGCGCTTGGGCGGCACTGTTCGGCGGGCCTGGTTACCTGGTCGTCGCCACTGCGGCGGGCTGGTCGGTGTCGGGTATCGCCGCGTTCTGTGCAGTCGCCGCGTTCGTGGCCGGGTTCGCCATACTCGTGCTGCGGATGAACGACCCGGGCTCGGGCGGCCCGGACGACGACGACGGTGCCGTCGTCTGAAGGGCCGTGGTCTGGCGGGCCGCGGCCGTGCTCTGAATAGGCGCCGCCTGGCTGCTCACCCGGGCCAGGTCGGCGGCGCCGACGATCCCGGCGTCCTCGCCGAGTTGCGCGACCCTGATCTCGGCCAGCGGCCGGCGGCCGCGGCCGGTCAGCGCGCGCTCGAAGGCGGCCCGCGCGGGATCGAGTAGCAGGTCGCCCGCCTCGGAGACGCCGCCGCCGATCACGAAGCAAGCCGGATCGAGGATCGCAGCCAGGTCGGCCAGCCCTTGGCCGAGCCAGCCGCCCACGATCTGGAAGCAGCGCAGCGCGGCCGGGTCGCCCTCGGTCGCGGCCCGGGTTATCACCGGGCCGGAAATGCCCTCGGGTACTCCCCCGCCCAGCTGCAGCAGCCGCATGGCGCCTTCCGGAGTGCGCCTGGCGAACTCGCGTGCCTCGGCGACCAGCGCGTTCCCGCTGCAGTACTGCTCCCAGCAGCCGCGGTTCCCGCAGCCGCACAGCCGCCCCTCGGGCACCACCCGGATGTGGCCGGGCTCACCCGCCATCCCCCAGCGGCCGCGGTAGAGCTCGCCGCCGATCAGGATGGCGGCGCCGATGCCGGTCCCCAGGGCGACCAGCATCAGGTCGCGGTACCCGCGGGCCGCGCCGAACCGGGCCTCGGCCCAGGCCGAGGCGTTCGCGTCGTTCTCCACCACGACCTCGCGGCCGAGACGCTCCTCCACCCGCTGTTTCAGCGGCTCGTCGCGCCAGGCCAGGTTGGGCGCGAACAAGATGGTCGCGCGGGCGCTGTCAACGAACCCGGCCGCGCCGATCCCGATGGCGGTGACCTGGCCCTGGCAGCTGGCGAGGAGTTCGGTCACCGCGTCGGCGATGGCCTGCTCGGTGCGGGCCGGGCTGGCCGCCGGGGTCGATCTCTTCAGCTTGGCGATGATCTGGCCGTCTTCGTCGACCACTCCCGCCGCGACTTTCGTGCCACCGACATCAACGCCAATGGCGAGCGTCACTGACCGGGTTCCCCGCGATCTGACGCACCGGTCCGTGGCGGCGAAGCCCCGGGCCGTTCGGCCGAATGGTTTTGATCTTGGGTCTTCAGGACCTGCTCGAAGGCGGAGAAGGCATCCTGGACCACGGACGCCAGCACCCCGCCCGCGTTAGCCAGGCTCGCGCCGAGACCCCCGGCGGCGCCCGTCCGGGCCGCGCGGGCCGCCTGGCAGACCGGGCACCACTGGCACTCCGGCGGCTCGCTGGGCGGCACCTCGTTCGTAGCCGTGTCCCACACGTCGCCGCCGCTGTCCCGCCGTTCGGCGCCGAGAGTGCGCTTGACCTGGTCCGCGACCTGGTTCGCCATGCTGCGCGCGCCCGCCTTCATCAGCCAGCGCTGAAAGTCGGCGACGGGGTCGCTTCCCCTGGACGCGCCGCGCCCGCTGCCCGACTGGCTACGGCTGCCTGACTGGCCGTTGGTCCGGGACTGACCGCTGTTGTTGTTGCCGTTGCCGTTGCTTCGCGGCGGGTTACTGCTCTGCGACGGGCCGCTAGTTTCTGGCTGGCCATCGCCTGGGGATTCCGACACCTGACGCCTCCTACCCATGATGGTACCCGTTACCACTGCAGGACAAATGGGGCGCCGGTGGCGCGGAAATGTCCCACGTTCAGGCACTCCGTGACGCCGACCCTCGTCCTGCGGGCCAGCGGATTATGCACGTGCCCGAAGATCGAGTACCTCGGGCGGGTGGCCTTAATCGCGTCGAGCAGCGCCACGCTGCCCTTCTCCATACGCCGGGCCACGGTGTCGTAGAGAAGTTCGGGGACGGCGGGCGGGATGTGCGTGCACAGCACGTCCACCTCACCGACCGCCTCGATCTTGGCGCGGAACTCCTCCTCGCTCATCTCGTTCGGCGTCCGGTAGACCGATCTCAGCCCGCCGCCGACGAAACCGAAGGTCCAGCCGTCCAGCTCGGCCGTGCCGCCGTCCAGGACGCGATGCCCGGGTTTGGTGAACCGCTCCCACATGCCGGGGACGTCGACGTTGCCGTAGGTCAGGTAGGCGGGTTCGGGGAGGGCACCGAACAGCTCGGCGTACTGCCTGGTCATCGCGGCCTCGAAGAGGCTGGCGCGGCTCTCCGGCCGGCCCGCGAACAGGCTGAGCGAGAACTCCCTGGCCTCGTCGAACTTCTTCGCGGTGCGCAGCTGGACGTACTTGCCCGCCGCCTCCGCGCCGAACAGGTCGGCGAAGATGCCCTGGCCGTGGTCGGCGTAGTCGAGGAACAGGAGCAGGTCACCCAGGCAGATCAGCGCGTCGGCACCCTCGGCCGCGCGGGCCAGCGCATCCACGCGGCCGTGTACGTCGCTCACCACGTGGACTCGCATGACACCACGGTAAGCCGGACGGGGCGCAAGATCGTAACCAGGAAACGACTGGCAGCCAGCCTAAGCTGGTACTCCTAAGCTGGTACTGCCAAGCAGCGCTACCTCAGTGGAGAGATGCCGTGCGCGAATTCAGCCTTCCGGCCCTGGCGGAGATCCCCGCGACCGCGAACCTGGCCAGCTCCGTCTTCCGCCGGGCCGCCGAACAGCCGCAGGCGGTGCTGCTGCGCCGCCCCGGACCTTCGGGTTCTTCTCGGGGTTGGACCGACGTGACCGCGAGCCAGTTCAAGGCCGAGGTCGTCGCGGTGGCCAAGGGGCTGGTCGCGGCGGGCATCGGCGTCGGGGACCGGGTCGCGCTGATGTCGCATACCCGGTACGAGTGGACGCTGATCGACTACGCCATCTGGACCGCGGGCGCCGTGACCGTGCCTGTCTACGAGACGTCCTCCGCCGAGCAGGCCGAATGGATCTTGTCGGACTCGGGCGCGCGCGCCTGCTTCGCCGAGACGGCCGGCTTCGAGGACATGATCGGCGGCTTCCGGGACCGGGTGCCGGAGCTGTCGCAGGTGTGGCGGATCGATCCGGGCCTGGACTCCCTGCGTGCGGCCGGCGCGGACGTCGGCGACGAGGTCATCACCGAGCGCGCCGCCGCGGCCAAGGCGTCTGACCTGGCCACGGTCATCTACACCTCGGGCACCACCGGGCGCCCGAAGGGCTGCGAGCTGACCCACGAGAACCTGCTCGCCGACGTGCGCAACGCGTTCCACGGGCCGCTGGCGATCGTGGCGGAGACCGTGGACGCCAGCACCCTGCTGTTCCTGCCGCTCGCGCACGTCTTCGCCAGGATCATCGAGGTGGGCTGCATCGAGGGCGGGATCGTGCTCGGGCACTGCGGGGACCTGACCGCGCTGCTGCCCGCCCTGGCCTCGTTCCGGCCCACGTTCATCCTCGCGGTGCCGCGGGTGTTCGAGAAGGTCTTCAACAGCGCGGAGCAGAAAGCCGTCAGCGAGCGCAAGGGCGCGATCTTCGGCCGCGCGGCCGAGGTAGCGATCGCCTACAGCCGGTCGCTTGACGAGCCCGGCCGCCCCGCACTCGGCCTGCGCACCCAGCACGCGCTGTTCGACCGGCTGGTCTACGGCAAGCTGCGGGCCGCGCTCGGCGGCCGGACGCAGTACGCGGCCTCCGGCGGCGCCGCGCTGAGCGAACGGCTCAGCCACTTCTTCCGCGGCGCCGGCGTGACCGTGCTCGAAGGATACGGCCTGACCGAGACGACCGGCGCGGCGACCGTCAACCGGCCGGACCGGGTCAAGATAGGCACCGTCGGCATGCCCTTGCCCGGCGTCGCGATCAGGATCGCCGAGGACGGCGAGATCCTGATCCGGGGAGTCAACGTCTTCCCCGGCTACTGGCGCAACGAGGCGGCGACCAAGGAGGTCTTCACCGAGGACGGCTGGTTCCGTACCGGTGACGTCGGGGAACTCGACGAGGAAGGCTTCCTGAGGATCACCGGGCGGAAGAAGGAGATGATCGTCACCGGCGCAGGCAAGAACGTCGCGCCCGCGGTGCTCGAAGACAGGCTCCGCAGCCACGGCCTGGTCAGCCAGTGCATGGTGGTCGGGGACGGCAAGCCGTTCGTCGCGGCGCTGATCACGCTGGACCCCGAGGCGTTCGAGCTGTGGAAGGCAAGGCACGGCAAGCCGGCCGACGCGACGATCGCGGCGCTGCGCGACGACCCTGATCTGATCGCCGCCGTGCAGAACGCGGTCGATGACGCTAACCAGGCGGTGTCCCGGGCGGAGTCCATCAGGAAGTTCCGGATCCTGGACGTGGACTTCACCCAGGAAGCCGGCCAGCTCAGCGTCAAGCTCGGGATTCGCCGGAGCGTGCTGCTCAAGGACTTCGCCTCCGACATCGACGCGCTGTACTCCTGAGTGTCTGGTTTCCCTGGTCTCCCTGGCTTCAGGCGGGGAGCCGGCCGTGGGCCCGCTGGGCGGAGGCCGGCTCGTGCAGCAGCCCGCCTGAGGTGCGGAACAGGAATTCGGCGTACGTGTCGGGCGCCTGGTCCCGGTCGGTCAGGTAGCTGTCCGGGTTCGTCATGATCGCGAAGGACCGGCGCTGGGCGTAGTTGCACTCGGCGACGACCTTGGCGATGCGATGGGCGACGCGCCGGGCGATCCGGGCCAGCCCGAAGCTGAGCCGGGCTGGTCCCGTGGCTCGCCACGTCATCATGGCTTTCATCGTTCCTCCTCGATGCGCCGGCCGCTACCTCGGCCGTTCACCATTGAGTCTCGCGGTAAGACCCCCCGCACCGCATCGGAGGAAATCCCTATTTCGCCTGCTCAGAGGGGCCTTAGATGCGCTTGGGCCGGGCTTAGGCACGAGCTGGAGGCTTAGCCCGCCAAGATCGCGGCGAGGCGGGCGGCGGAAAGCTCCTCACGCCACTCCCGGTCCACCCACGCCAGGCCCTTCTCCCCCATGGCCCT
>JBKQQQ010001078.1:0-2598 GCA_052144275.1 Streptosporangiaceae bacterium | reverse complement strand
CAATGCCATTTAGAAGAGCATGTTTACGGTTGAGGGTGCCTGTACTGGCGCGGATCGGCCATGGTGACGCTGGGTGAGTTCAGGGCGATGTCCCGGATGGCGCTCCGGGGTGGCGGCCGGTTCCACGGCCGGCGTGTGCGTGGCTGGGCAGGATCGTGACGGGTGCGGGGTCAGGCTGCGGTGCCGCAGACGCTGATCTGGGCGGGTGCGGTGAGCGTGGGGATGCGCGGGCCGCCGTGCGGGAAGCCGAGCCGGGCCTTGGTCTTGCGGTCGCGGTGCCGGTTCCGGTCCACGGTGATCCGGCACCGGGCCAGGCTGGCCAGGATGCGGGCCCGGTTCGCGCTGATCAGGGCGGGCGGCAGGCTGGCGGTGGCCGCGCCGGACCGGGTGGAGGCGATGATGGCGCGGCGGGCGGCGGTGAAGGAGATTTCCCGGGGATGGACGGGCAGCCCGGCGCGGCGGCCCTTGCGGGCCGGGGCGGCGACCGCGGCGGCGTCCCGCGCTATGGCGCGGGCCAGCTCGGCGGAGATGACCCAGGCGGCGTGTTCCTGGGCGATCAGGGCAGGGGTTGCGGAGCGGAGCATCGGCCCGGCCGACGGCCCGGACTCGCGGATCGCGGACTTGGCTTCCTTCAGGGTGGTCTCGGAGCCGATCCACCGCCAGTGATAGGCCGCGGCGAGCATCCCGGCCGGGTAGGCCTGGTGGTCGTCCAGGTCGGTGATGAGGCAGAACAGCTCCGGGGCGTCGCGCCCGGCGACGCTGACCTGGTATTCGATCACCCGGACGGCCAGTTGCTGGCCGCCGCCGCAGATGAGGGCGGGATAGGACCTGTCGGGCAGGAAGTCCCCGGTGCGGGTGAGCGTAATGCCGTCCTTGACCCGGATCAGCACGTGCGTCCCGGTGGCCAGCATCTTCTTGATGCGGGGGACGCCGGGGAAGTTGCGGTCCATTACCCACAGCCGGTCCGGGGTGAAGATGGCCGGGTACCTGGCCAGGGCGCCGTCCAGCAGCTTCTGCTCGGCCTCGCCCTTGTCCCGGCCGCCGCCGGCGCCGGACGGCCCGGTCACCACGCCCACGGTGGCGCGGGTCGAGGCGACCGAGCAACGCAGCTCCCGCAGCTGAGGGTAGGGTGCGGACCCGTCGGCGGTGCCCGCGGACCCGAACGCGTCCCGGTTGGCCGGCGTGTCCGGCACCCGGGTCAGCGACCCGTCGATCGAGCACACGTCCAGCTCCCCCACGGTCACCGCGCGGTAGTCATGCTCGCGGTGCTCAGCGTCGATGCCGGCCAGCGCCCGGTCCCGCAGCTGCTCCAGCGGCGCCGGGCCTGCCGCGTCCCGCCAAGTGCAGGCCACCGCGTCAGTGGGCACCCGGTACGGCCGGTGCCACGGCACCAGCGGCAGGTCGCCCAGCAGCGCGGTGATCGCCTCCGCGTAGCACGAGCCGGGCATCAAGGTCATCAGCAGCACCAGCCGGATCACCAGCGCGGCCGTCATCGCCCGCCGCGCGGTGCCCTTGACCCGGCCTTCCAGGGTGGCGCCGGCCGCGACCTTATCGATGATGCCGGGCTCACCGCACAGCGCGTCCAGTCGCTCCTCGGCCACCCCCAGCCGCACGTGATCAGCGGGATGGCCGGCGGCCTGCACCCGGCCGTCGCGGCGGACTACCGCCGCCGCGACCGCGACCGGCTTGCAGAACACCACCAGATCCCCGGTCCGGACCGGCCCCGCACCGGCCGCCACCAGCGCCGTCCGGCCGTCTTTCCCCAGGCCCTTCCGGGCCGGGGACGCCAGGTCCGCGACCCCGACAGCGACCATGCCCGCCCGCCCGAGCAGCTCAAGCCCCGCCTGCCCGCCCGGCTCGCCGGCGCTGGCCGACAGGCACCCGGGTATGCCAGACTTACCAGGCGAAGCTCCCTGGCCCATCAGGATGTTCGACACAAACCCTGACAGCTAGCGGAGCTTCGCCACGCTCTCACGCCTGACACGCCGCCGCTGCAAGATCGTTACCAGCCGCCCGCCCCGTCCCAGTGATCACGCACAGTCACCGAGATCAGGCGCCCGCATCCACGACAGACCAGCCCGAACAAGCTCTTCTAAATGGCATTGTGTGTTGGCCCCCTCAGGAGACTCGGATGGCGCAGCGAGCCTAGCCCCATTCCTGAGCATGTCAATGGGATAGGTGTCCGGTTCCGCACCGGGAGCTGAGTGCGCCGGGCCGCTCACGCGGCCTGCACGGACTTGAAGGGACCGGACGGCTCGACGGACTCAGCGCGGAAGGCGCGCTTTATCTTGCCGTCGCGCCCGACCCACGGGGCGAACACCAGGCCGCGAACCACGGCGTAGCCATCAAAGGTCAGCCTGGGCTGCTCGCCAACCACCTCGACCCAGATGGTCTCCCGTGCCTCGCGCTCGGGCTCGATCGGGTCCAGGCGCATTGTCCAGATCGGCTCGCCGTCCCGCGTCACCACCTGCTCGTCCTTAGTCCTTGTATGTCTTGGGCTTGGGTCAGTTGATCCTTGACACGCCCTAGATATTCGACGCCTATCCCCTTAGCCCTGGGGGCGCGGCACTCAGGGCTTGTAGGAACACCCCACGGCAC
>JBKQQQ010001077.1:0-2748 GCA_052144275.1 Streptosporangiaceae bacterium | reverse complement strand
CGGCGGCGATGGCCAGCAGCGCCTGGGCGCACATCGACAGCACGGTGTGGCGGTGAAAGGAGTGCCAGGTGCGGACCTGGTGCTGGTCCAGTCCGGCTTGCCCTTTTCCCTGCTGGAAGCATTCTTCAATCGGCCACCGCTGATGCCCATGAAGCGGAAATCGTCTCTAGCGTGCTGCCCGGCTCCGGGGCGATACTGAGCGTGGGAGCACTATTGCAGGCGGCGACTGTGGTTCGCCGTCTGCTGTCAGTGGCAGCAGGTGAGCCAGATGCGGCCGGGCACCGGGAATGCGGTGGCTCCCGAGCCTCTGGTCTGGGCGGTCCTGCCGCCGGAGCGGCGGGCCGCGGTGATAGCGCTGCTGGCGATGCTGGCAGCCAGGGCTGCGGCCAGGGCAACGACGGGCGGCCGTGATGAGCCTGGCCAGGTACCGGATGCAGGGGCAGCCGCAGCAGAAGATCCGCCCGGAGCACCTGGACCGGGCCGCGGTCGTGTACGTCCGGCAGTCCAGCAGGCAGCAGGTGCTTGAGCACTCCGAGTCCACGCGCCTGCAGTACGCGCTGGCTGAGCGTGCCGTCGGGCTGGGCTGGGCACGGTCGCAGGTCACGGTGATCGACGACGACCTGGGGGTGTCGGCGGCGACGGCCGATTCCCGGAAGGGCTTTGCCAGGCTCGTCGCGGAGGTCACGATGGGACGTGTGGGCGTCGTCCTGGGGATCGAGATGTCCCGGCTGGCGCGGACCGGCCGGGACTGGCACCAGCTGCTGGAGCTGTGCTGCCTGTCCGGCGTGCTGCTGGCCGACCCTGACGGCGTCTACGATCCCGGCCTTTACAACGACCGGCTGCTGCTGGGGCTGAAGGGAACGATGAGCGAGGCAGAACTCTACCTGATCCGGCAGCGGATGCAGTCGGGCAAGCTGGCCAAGGCCGAGCGCGGCGAGCTGGCGGTCCCGCTGCCGATCGGGTACGTGCGCCGCCCGTCCGGCGAGGTCGTCCTTGACCCCGACGAGCAGGCCCGGCATGTCGTCGGCCTCGTCTTCAGTACCTTCCGCCGCCTGGGCACCCTCAACAGCGTGCTCCGCTATCTCGCGGACCAGCAGGTCCAGCTGCCGGTCCGGGTGCATTCCGGCCCGTCGAAGGGGGAGATCGAGTGGCGGCGCCCGACCCGGGAAACGCTGCAGAACATGCTGCACAACCCGGCCTACGCCGGGTATTACGCCTACGGGCGCCGCCAGGTCGACCCGCGCCGGAAGGTACCCGGGCGGCCGGACACCGGACGGGTCGTGAAAGATGCCGGCGAGTGGCTGGTGCTGCTGCCGGGCCGGCTGCCGGCCTACATCACGCCGGAGGAGCACGAGGCGAACATCGCGCGGATGACCGCCAACCAGCAGACCGCGGCCGCGCCGGGCGCGCCGCGGGACGGGGCAGCGCTGCTGTCCGGGCTGCTGCGCTGCGGCCGCTGCGGCGGGCACCGGATGACAGTGAGCTACCACGACGGGTCAGGATCCGCCTACGGCTACACGTGCGGCTTTTACCAGGTCAACTACGGGACCGGCGGCAGGTGCCAGCACATCGCCGGCCCGGCGCTGGACGCTTACGTCACCGGCCAGGTCCTGGACGCGGTGGCGCCGGCCGCGCTGGAGGTCTCCATGGCCGCCGCCGCGCAGGCCGAGGGCGAGCGGGCCATGCTGGACAAGCTGTGGCGGCAACGGCTCGAGCGCGCCCGCTACGCCGCCGACCGGGCCCGCCGCCAGTACCAGCTCGCCGAACCGGAGAACCGCCTCGTGGCCCGGCAGCTCGAAGCGGACTGGGAGGCCGCCCTCGCCGAGGCCGGGCAGCTCGAAGCCGATTACCAGCGGTTCACCGAGGAACAGCCCGCAGCCCTCAGCCCGGCCGAGCGCGCCGCACTCCAGGCCCTGGCCTGCGACCTCCCGCAGGTCTGGCACGCCCCGTCGACCACGCAGGCCGACCGCAAGGAGCTGCTGCGCGTCCTCATCGACGACATCACCGCCAGCGTCATCGGGAACAGCGAGCTGGTCGACGTCACTATCACCTGGGCCGGCGGGCACCAGACCGCCGGGCGGGCCGTCCGCCCCGTCGCCCGCCTGGACCAGCTGTCCTACTACCCCGCGCTCCTCGCCCGCGTCACCGGGCTCGCCGCCGCGGGCCGCAACAGCCGGCAGATCGCCGATGTCCTCAACGCCGAGGGATTCCGCCCGCCCAAGCGGACCAGCCGGTTCAGCGACGGCCAGGTTCGCACCCTGATCAGCCAGCGCGGCATCCGCCGCCAGGCCAAAGGCCGGCCCGCCGTGCTCACGAGCCTGGCCCCTGGCGAATGGTCGGTCCCCGGCCTGTCCGCCGAGCTGGGCATGCCCACGGCCAGCATCTACAACTGGATCTACCGCGGCTGGATCACCGCGCGGCACGCCCCCGGAACCAGGAACTGGATCATCACCGCAGACGACGAGCAGATGCGCCAGCTACGCGAGCGCAGAGCCCGCCCGCCCGGCTACTACACCCGCGCTCGTTGGGCACCGCCAGAACAGGAACAGGAACCCGACAAGAAACAAGGAACACAGCCATGAGAAAGCAGCGCAGCTTGACCGGTGCCAGCGGTGGCCGATTTCTATCAGCCATCTTTTCTGGTACAGGGCCGCGAGCCCGGCGGCGGGGTAAAGGCCCGGGTCCAGGAGCGTGGTGAGCAGCCGGATCTGCGCGGTTTTCACACGGCCGCCGCGGGTGCGGGTCAGC
>JBKQQQ010001076.1:0-11138 GCA_052144275.1 Streptosporangiaceae bacterium | reverse complement strand
CTCTGCCCCGGCGGGAACGCTCTGGGTTGCACGCACAACTTCTGGATAGGCGCTTAGACTAGCGATGGAATTACGAAACACGTTAGATTGATCGTGCCGTTCTGGCTGTTCGAGCGGGACGGGGAGTCCGGATGTGAAGGATGTGGATGTCAACTATCAGCGAGGTCATTAGGGCCAAATTTAGCGAGATCCTCACTGCGAAGTCCACGCAAGAGGCGAGCGAGGCATTGCGAAAGGTCGGAGAGAAGCATGGCCTAGGGGTTGCGATCCTTGTCGCTTGGCAGCATGGTCTTTGTAAGTCCCATCGCCACATCGACCCATGGGAGTCCACAGTGCGAATCAAGGGAGCCGAGCAGGGCTGCCCTTATGTGTTCGTGCATGCGCCCGCGCGTCAGTACAGACGCGACACCGCCAAGCTGATCGAAAAGAAACTCTTTAATCCGGACGCAGACCCCGCATCGCTGGTGTATCATGAGGAAGGCCTAATTGGCACGTTCAGTTTCCTGAAGCCAGAGTCTGTGGGCCTCGCTGAGGACGACATCGCCGAGATCCTGCGGGCACTGGCCCAACAGGGGATCCTGGCACCTGCTAACATCGAAAACCGGCAGATCCAGTTCAAAGATCTGGAAGTAAAACGGCGTATCGAAGCGTCCAAAAAGCAGGTATACGTCAAAGTTGACCATCACCCGATAAAACGTCAGAATACCCGCCTGCCAGCCGGTTATGACCGCGAGGAGATATGGCTGTATGTCCTTGGGTCATTGCGGTATAAGTCTGCCTGCAATTACTGTTCTTTGCAGGCTTTCAGCCCGCACGAGGTTACCGCAAGTTCAGTACACGCTCGCATGCTAAACCCCTGGGCGGATGAGAAGGCAACGGTTCGGAACTACCAATTCGGCTTCACTTTTGCGCCCATGGGTGATCCGCATGATGTTTGTCATTTCTTGGCCTGGGACTTCCCGCACATAAGCGACTTGGTCATGAACATGGAGCCGCAAGCCTACTCAATCAGTGATCTGGTCGGTCTGGTTAGGACAATCAACCGCGATATCGCAGATTTTTGCCGTAGCGAAGGCGTTGAAAATCTGCAAATCTCGGGTGTATGTAATCACTGGGCCGGGAACAGCATCTATCATCAGCACTACCAATTTTTCCGGATCGCTCCGTTGCCGCTGCTAACGGCAAGCGAGCAGTCCGAATTCCTCCTCACCTACCAGGACGTCGAGGTCCGCAAGCTATCCGCCTCGTGGCCGGCTGCCGCGTTCATCATCAGATCTGCTGGCGCAGGCAGCTATGAGGACGTCGTAAAAGTAGCAGATAGCCTAGCGCGGGAATGGCGTATCCTAAATGAGGGTGAAGATAACAGATTTGCGAATGAGATTATAATAAAGAACCATTCGCAAAATATATTCGTGACAATCAGCGAGGGCCAGCTTATTGTCGTCTTTATTCCGCGACTCTTGAACAAGTTGGACGCTGGCAATGCAATCAGGAAAAAGAATGCCGGCGTCCTGGAGATGATGGGATACTTCGTCATCGACGAGCCGGAGAACTTCAATGTCGTTGAGAAGATGTCAGCGCTGGAGCGTAAAGCGCTTGGCGACGAGTGGCTTACCGAACTGGGACCGCCCGCTGAGCTCATCCGCAAGTTCGAGGACAAAGTCCAGGTTTGCCTGAGCACCGCGGTTGATCCCTATGAGCAGAGGATCGACGAGCTCTTGCTGAACAGACCTGGCGACTGGCGGACTAAGGCCTGGAACCTCGTGTCCGGCATCGACCAGGACCCTCAACTCGAACCGGGGCAGCGTGAACACCTTTATCGAGAGCTGGCCTGGGCGGTGCTGGAGGCGACAGAAGGTGAGGTCGGTCAGCAGAGTACGGAATGAGGGACTCGCTGGCTAATCGGAAGCGTTCGCCCACGACGGGTGAATCCTTGGGTTGAGCTTGGAGGTTGATCATCTCGGGTTGTGGATTAGCTGCACGATCGAGCCACCCGTTGCGGTCAGGGCAGTAATCTCTGCGAAAAGTTGTAGCAACTTCTGGGTGATACGTGGCGCCCCCGGGCGACACCTGGCGGCGTCGTTATCCGGGGACGCTGAGCGTCCAGTAAGACACGCCCGAATCAGCATGAGCGGCGACGAGACAGCCGTTGCCTGCCCGCGCTTTTCCGGCCGCCAGCGCCCGAACAGAACAGCCTACGACGCTGATCCGCCGCAGGCTCTGGCCCTCAAGTTCCCACATGACCATCCGCCCGTCCGTGCCGCCACTGATCAGGTATCGGTTCCGGAATGCGGCGAGCGATGTCAGCCACGAGTTGTGACCACTGAAGCTCCCGACCTTGCGGCCAGCCCAGTCCCAGATCCACAAGCACCCGTCATCGCCGCCGCCGACTACATGATCCTCCAGGACGGCCAGCGCGTTCAGCCGTCCGTCGTAACGCTCTATTTCGATCGGGTCCGCTCCTGGAGTGCCCGGGTCCCAGATCCTTACGTCGCCATCGGTTCCGCCGCTGACAACACGCCCGTTCTCCAGTGCCGCAACAGCCGCGACCGGTCCTGGATGGGTGCCCAGTACGATTGGCCGACTGCCTTGACAGACATCCCACCGGCAGATCCGCCCGTCGTAGCCGCCACTGACTACCCAGCCGCTGGTGAGAGCGCATAGGACGGCGCCAGCGTGCTTGCCCAGCAAGATAGCCTTACCCGGCTTGGCGCGATCCCACGCAAGCAGGCGGCTATCCGCTCCGCAGCTCACTATCTGACCTTCCGGCAGTGCTGTGACGGCCATTACGGGGGAGTCGTGACGACCGAGTTCCACTGGCGCAGCTGCATCAGCCGAATCCCACATCCATACTCTCTTGTCGGCACCGCCGACCAACACACACCCATCGGGCGAAATGCACACAGCGTTCGCAGGCCCGGTCGGAATCCCGGACTCCGTGACCGAAAGCCTCGGCTCCCGAAGGTCCCAAATACGCACACGCTGGTCTTGCCCTCCACTGATTGCCTGATCGTCAGGGACACTGGCGACAGCGCGCACAGGACCGTCGTGGCGTCCTATCGCAATTCGGTCGATCCTGCGATCACGGGCCCGCCAGAGCAGCACGCGGCCGTCGTCTCCGCCGCTGACTACCATTTCATCGCGCACAATCGAAACCGCGCGAACGACATCGTGATGGCTGCCGAACTCCGCCGGCCGATGATCGGATCGAGTCGGCGCGGGGTCAGAGTCCGGCAGAGGATCGCTGCACCGCGGATGCCAGCGGTACAGCATGGAGTCCGTGCCAGCCATGACGACTGAGCGGTCGGGCGCCATTGCTACCGTCATTACCCGGCCGCCTAGCCGATTCGTCTGATCTACGATTACGCCGGGAAGGGACTGGTCCCAGAGGCGGGCCCGATGGTCGTCACCCCCACTGACGACCAGGCCACCCGGGCCGACCGCCACGCTACGAACCGCGCCTGCATGACGGCCTAGCGCTATGGGCCCTGCCTCCAGCGCGTGTTCATCCCAGACGAGCACGCGCGCATCATCTCCCCCGCTGATCACGCGGCCGCCCTCGTCAATAGCGAGAGCGCGCACGGCGCCGTCATGGTGCCCCAGTTCGACCGGATCGGCACCCACGAGCAGGGGATCCCAGAGCCGAATGCGATGATCATGCCCGCCGCTGACGACACGCCCGTGCTTGTCAACAACCAGGGCCCGCACCGGACCATCGTGATAGCCCAGCGTTATTACCTCGGCAACCGTCGCGCCCGGATTCCAGATCCAGACCCTGCCGTCGTCGGTGCCAGCGACTACGTTTCCATCTGGTGTAAGCGCAACAGCGTTCACCCAGCCCGCGTGACCGTTGACCTCGGCGACCAATGCCCGATGGGGCCTCCGGCTGGTCCATTGCGGGATCAGGCCTGGGTAAGCGGAAAGTCGCTGACGAAAGTCACCGGCCAGGTCCGTCTCATGGAGTTCGGCGGCCTGCAGGCATAGTTGCCGCAATACTTGGCCGGGCTCGGGGTCAGGCTGAGATCTCAGAAACGACGCCTGGCCTCGGACGGTGGCGAGCATCTTGGCCGGTCCGAGGAGGTCTGGGGCAGCGGCCACGCATGTCCTCAGCTCGGCGAGGACCAGGTCGACGGTGATCTTTTCGATAGCCGCGTAAACCCAGCCCGCATCACTGACCAATGCCGCCCGCCGCTGCGGGTCGCTACCCAGCGTTTTCGGATAGGCATCGAGGAGATAGAGCGGCACCTCGGCCGCGGTTTCCTGGTCTTGCTGCCAGCGGCGGCGCCATCGGTCAGCCCACTTGTAGATGGCCTCTCGGTAGCGCGAAATTTTTAGGTCTGAATCGGCTTGCGCTCCTTGCAGAAGCGAGTTACCTGCAAAGGCGTAGCGTCGCGCGTCCCCGGACCCGCTCGTCCGCAGGCTGCGTTGCATCTTCTCTATTAGCTCATCCACCGCGTCCTCGGACAAGCCGGTGAGCTCCCGGAGATCCTCCATGCCGAGTGGGCCTGCGGCCGCGGCGAGGACGGCGAGAAAACGTTTGGCTTCGGGCCCGATTCCCTTGAGACTGTGAATCTCCTCTTTAGCGAGCTCCTCATAGCCGGACGCTTCGGCATGTGGCTTGAGTTCTATCGGTTCAGCTTTCAGAAGCGGATGATTATGCGGAATATCCCCGGGCAGCGGGTAATTCAGCCGATTCGATACGAGGACATGTGCCCGACGCGAGCGCGGGTTTGCCAACCCGGCCACTGCAGACGGCAGGAGTCTGCCGATGCTCGGGGAGCCAGGCGGACTGAGATCCTCATCGAGCCCATCCACGACGAGCAGAAGATGTCGCTCTTTCTGGGAGGCCCGCTGCGCTGCCTCCTGCCAGAGCGCCGAGAATTCCAGGGGAAGTTGCTCAGAGACTGTCGTCTTGCCGAGTATCTCGGCGAGCTGCTGAACGACAGCCGCCAAGAACAATTCTCGGTCAGCATGTCCCTGGCTCCTCGAGACGAAGTAAGAGACGACGTCAACCTCTTGGGGGAGCCGAGTAGTCACGAGCTCAGCAAGCAGGGCAGTCTTGCCGGCATACTCTTGTCCCACGAGCAATCGGTAGCCCTCGCCTCCTTGAGCGAAGGCTATCAATTCGCTAAGTTCGCGTTCTCTGTTTTTTAGCAGGCCGTTTCGGATTTGGATATCCCGGACGACCGACAAATAGCGTGGCTCACGCCGTGACCGGGGCAGCGGCCTAAGGGCGTCCTCCCCGTCCGCGCCAAGCTTACGCCACCATGCAGACGGATCGTGGACCCCGGTTCCCCAGGCGGGGAAACGGGGGTCGGACGCTAGAGCCGTCAGCGGAGTGACAGTAATTGTCGATGTCCCTTTCATGGGCTCATGCTCCGTTACCGCACCCACCAGGCAACCGTCTGCGATTACGGGAGCCCCCGACATACCGGACCACTCGGAATCAGCAAGCGAATGCTTAGGAAGGCCGCGAGGCGCGCTGCTGACCTCGAGCGACAAAAGGCCACTAATTATCATGGAGTGGACGGGGATGCGGCCCCAGGCTTGCGCAGTGTCGCGGACAGTGGACTCAGGCGAGCCGGTCCCTTGGTAAACCGGACGTTGAGCAAACAGCGGGTAGCCGATTGTTACACAACCTTCGACGATATCGTCAAACTCGCCATCGCGATTGACTTTGGCCAAGGGCAGCGGCGGAATATCGATGTCAGGGTCAGCTAGCTCCACAAGCGCCAGATCTGGACCGCCGTCCCTGCAGGCACCGACGAACGCCTGATCCTCCGGCGACCAGACTGTTGATAGTAGCCGCTTCCGCACATCGCGGACAACGACCGATTTAGCACCTGCCACTACATGTGCGGCTGTCAGAACTACGCGGCCCGCGACGATGCATCCTGAGCCGAGCCTGTATTCCTTCCCGTAGTCGCCGATAACCTCCACGACCCGGTCGGCTGGTGTGTAGGACAACATACACTAACCGGGGAGGGACTTAATGGCATGCGCTATCTTGGCAGGCCGACCTTCAGAATCCAGCGGAGAACCGAAAACGACGGTGACAGTTTGCATATTCTCGTGCCCCCAGCCGCCCGATCCTCCCACCTCCGCATTAACGATTGGGACACGAAATCCGGCCTTGCCCTCTGCCGTGCGGGTCGCCACCACCTTGAGCTCCAGAGTCAGAGACTCTATAGGAAGCTGGATATCCTCATGTGCGCCCTCAGATCGAGCGGCTAGCAGCTCGTCACGCAACTGGGTAATAGCATCGGCCAGCGCGATACCCTCAGGCATGACACCTCCACCCCCCAGTACTGCCACGTAATGCACGTTAGATCCCGCCGCTAATCTAGTACCCAGATGATCAATAATCCAGTACCTTGGGCGGTTTGCCGCTCATTCCCTGGGGTAACCACTGCCCCGCAGCACTCTCACCGGCCGTCCGGACTGCAGCTCCACATGCAATCTTGGTGTCTACCGTCTCGCTGGGGAATCTGTCGTCCCTGGAGCGGGCCGTGTCAGGCGGATTTCGACCTGGGATTTTGCGGTGATGTGCCTGTTGCAGGGCACGGTAGACGCCGAGGGCCAGATTGTGTGTCGCCAGAGGGATGACGATCCCAGTATCTTGGCGGGAGCCAAAGAGGGAGTCAGTGCGCGGACGTGCTTCCCTGGGCATCCCGAGAGTGTCGGATGTTATGCCGTGAAGATATCTGTGATGGTTCACGCGCCGTTATTAGCGAGGACCATGGCGCGGTCGAACAGCGGCCGGCGCGGCTCGGAGGGGGCTTCCTGCCGGTCGGGCCCTCATACAGCCCCGCTGCACCGCCGGGTCGGTCTCGGTCATCGTCAGCTCCGTCCTCCCTGAGATTCGGCTGGCACCGCTGCGGGCAGCGAGCGTGCGAGGTAGTCCCAGACCGCCCGGACCGGGCGCTTGATCGCCTGCGCCGCGAGCATCGCGTCCTTCTGCTGCTGGGTGACAGTCTCCCGCGCCACCTCGGTGAATACTGGTCCCGGCGAGATGGTGTTCACCCGGATGCCGTCGGGTCCGAGTTCGTGCGACATGGAGTGGGTCATCCCGTACACGCCGGCCTTGCCGGCCACGTAGTGCAGGTAGCCGGGCCTGCCCAGCCAGAGCGCATCGGAGGCGATGTTGACGATGCTGGCCCCGCGGCCCTGTCGCAGCGCGGGCATGCGGCCGGGCGATGCACTGGCGGCGCGGAGGAATCAGGCGTGACTGGCTACTTAGCTCGTGAACGGGTTGACAGGTTACCGGCCGCGCAGCCTGGACTTCGCTGACCTATCGGGTCAGCATTTTAGGCGTCATTAAGCGCCATGAGGACCTGCGTCGGCTGACGCCCGGCCGACGCCATCCGATCGAGGACGAGTGAACGTGACCCGGAGAGGTCGACCCGCCGGCGCGACTGGTCCGGTGATCGGTCGTGCCCTCCGCTTGCTGGACGCGTTCGGCCCGCGGCAGCGCGAGCTGACCCTAAGCGAGATCGCCCGGCGCGCCGGCATGCCGCTGTCGACCGCGCACCGGTTGATGCACGAACTGTGTGAGTGGGGGGCCATCGAGCGCGGCGACGACGGGCTGTACCGGATCGGGCTACGGCTGTGGGAGGTCGGCTCGCTCGCGCCGCGCGGTCCGGGCCTGCGGGAGGCGGCGCTGCCGTTCCTCGAAGATCTTTCCCAGATCACCAGGGAGAACGTGCAGCTCGCGGTGCGGGAGGGAGCGGAGGTCGTCTTCATCGAGCGGATCGCCGGCTCCGGGGCGGTGCCGGTGCTCACCCGCGTCGGTGGCCGGTTCGCACTCACGGCCACCGGCGTAGGCCTGGTCCTGCTCGCACATGCCCCCGTCGACGTGCAGGAAGAGGTTCTCAGCGGCCCGATCAAGCGTTTTACCAGCAAGACGGTGACCGATCCGGTCCAGCTGCGTCGCATGCTCGCCGATGTCCGGTCTAACGGTTTTTCCGTCAGCGACCGCCAGGTCACGATGGATTCCTTGTCGGTCGGCGCGCCGATCCACGACCCGCACGGCCAGGTCGTGGCGGCGGTGTCCCTGGTGGTCCGCTACGGCAGCACCACCCCGAACACCCCGCATGCTCTGGCCCGGCTGGTGCGCACCAGCGCCCGTGCCATTTCCCGCGCCCTGAGCGCACCCGCCTGACCCGGCAGGACGCTACAGCCCCGTCAAAGAGGCTTCCATTTTCCGGAAACGCCCCTTCGGGCCGACAGGTCGCCTCATTTACTTTGTGACTCCCAGCTGGCCACCACATCGCAGCTAGCAACGGAGTTCGCCCGCGTACCCTCGCCCGCTTCCTCCCTTGCCCGCTCGCAGCATACCGATGACCGAGAGGACGTGCTCATGAGCAGCATCCCGCGCGACCAGTGGTACGTCGCCGCTTACAGCTCCGAGATCGGACAGGAGCTGTTCTCCCGCACCATCTGCGGCGAGCCGGTCCTCTTCTGGCGCACCCGCAGCGGACGGGTGACCGCCGTTCCCGACCGGTGCGTGCACCGGCGCTTCCCGCTGTCGCAAGCACCCTCCCGGCTCGTGGACGACCAGGTGGTCTGCGGCTATCACGGCTTCACCTACGGTGCTGACGGCACATGCGTCTTCGTGCCCGGCCAGGGCCGCATCCCGCGCACCGCCCGGCTCCTGCCCTACCCGCTTGTGGAACAGGACTCGCTCGCATGGATCTTCATCGGCGATCCGGCGAGGGCCGACGCGTCACGGATCCCGCGGGCGCCCTATCTCGACTCGCCGGACTATACGACGGTCGCGGGGATGGAACCGCTGGCGGCCCGGTTCTCGCTCCTGGTCGACAACCTGCTGGACCTGTCGCACGAGACGTACCTGCACGGCGGCTACATCGGCACGCCGGAGGTCGCCGCCACCGCGATCATGACCGAGGTCGACGAAGAGGCCGGCATCGTCTACGTCTCACGGCACATGGACGACGCGGAATGCCCGCCTTTCTACGCCAAGTCGACCGGCCTGCAGGGCCGGATCGCGCGCTGGCAGGACATCGAGTACACGCCGCCGTGCCTGTACAAACTGCACAGCCGCATCGCGCCTGTCGGGTCCGCGCCCAGTCCGGACGGGACCGACCCGGACGCCTTCCACGTCGAGGTGGTGTACGCGATCACCCCGGAGACCGAGCACTCCACGCACGACTTCTGGGCCGTGGCCCGCGACTTCGCCCTCGGCGACGAGGAGGTATCGGAGTTCCTCGCCGAGAACAACAGGACGGTCGTCCTGCAGGACGTCGAGGCGCTCAACGTGCTCGAGCAGGTCATCTCGGCCGAGCCCGAGGGCTATCAGGAGCTATCGGTCAACATCGACACCGGCGGGCTCGCGGCCCGGCGGATGCTCCAGCGCCTGCTCCATTCGCAGCAGATTGCCCCGGCCACGCCATGAACGAGGTTCTCGCCGGCCGTCGCATGCTGCCGGGCGACCGCGTGTACCGCATCCTCTGGGTCCTGGGCACCGACCGGCTCCGGGCCGTGTGCCACTGCTCGGCCGAGCGTGAGTTCGACGACCCCGCCGAGTTGTGGGAATGGCTGCTCGCCCACCCCGCCGGGCACGGCACGGCCCCGGTCGAATCGCCCCCTTCGCCGGTCTGCGCGGGCGTTCTGGCTTGGCCCTGAAATAAAGGAAGAAAATTCATGAGGACGCAACCGCACATCGAGCACGAACTCGACCTCGTGCTCAAGCGCAAGGAAACCATCGCCGAGGGCGTCGTCCGGCTGACGCTGCGGCACCCCGATGGGCAGCCGTTGCCTGCCTGGGAGCCGGGCGCCCACATCGACCTGGCGCTCACCGGCGACCTGGTCCGGCAGTACTCGCTGTGCGGCGATCCGCGCGACACCTCGGTGCTGCAGGTCGCCGTCCTGCGCGAGCAGGCGGGCCGGGGAGGTTCGCAGTACGTGCACGACACCCTCGCCGAAGGACAGCGAGTGCACGTGCGCGGTCCCCGTAACCACTTCCCGCTGGTCGACGCCAAGCGCTACCTGTTCATCGCCGGCGGCATCGGCATCACGCCGATCCTGCCCATGATCGCCGAGGTCGCGGCGTGGGGGAGGGACTGGCAGCTGGTCTACGGCGGCAGAACACGGTCTTCGATGGCATTGCGCGGCGAGCTCGAGCGCCGCTACCCCGGGCACGTGGAAATCTATCCCCAGGACGAGCGCGGGCTGCTCGACCTCCCGACGTTGCTCGCCGGGCCCGCTGAGGACGCCGACGACACCGCCATCTACTGCTGCGGCCCTGAAGCCCTGCTGACGGCCGTCGAACAGCACTGCACGAGCTGGCCCGCCGGTGCCCTCCACGTCGAACGGTTCGCGCCGAAGGCCGGGGCGGCCGGCGGCCGGCGGGAAGCCTTCGAGGTCGAGCTGGCGCAAACCGGCACCGTCCTGCAGGTACCTGCCGACCGGTCCATCCTCGAGATCGTCGAGGACTCGGGCGTGGCCGTGCTGTCGTCCTGCCAGGAAGGCACGTGCGGTACCTGTGAGACGGTCGTGCTGTCCGGCAGGCCCGACCACCGCGATTCCGTGCTCACCGAGGAGGAGAGGAAGGCGTGCGACCTGATGATGATCTGCGTGTCCCGGTCGTGCTCTCCCCGCCTGGTCCTCGACCTCTGACCGGCGGAGACAACGATGCCCGCCACCGCCCCGGTTAACGTCCTCGCGGTGCTCGACGCCGACCCGTTCGGGGAAAAGAACCTCACCAATCCCTGGCGGGTCCGTGCTCGCCGGCCTGCTCTTCCGCCGCGGCGCGCGCCTGGGCCGCGGGCGCTCCCGCCGGGACAGGCGCCCTTACCGTGCGCCCGCCTGGGTGGTGGCTTCGGAGGTGGTGGTGACGGGGTCGTAGTAGTGGGCGTACTGCCAGAGCCCGCGGGTGAGGAGCGCGTCGTCGGGCAGCGGGCCGAACCGGCCCGGCGAGAGCGCCGTCATGCCCGGTGGCGGGGCACCGCTGGTGATCCAGGTGGCCAGGGCCTCGCCGATGGCGAGGGAAGAGGAGAACCCTGAGCCGTTGCACCCGCTGGCCACCCACAGGCCAGGCAGGTCCGGCACGGGGCCGGCGATGAACCGGCCGTCGGGGCTCATCGTGAACAGGCCCCCGCGGTGCTCGGCGACCGGGG
>JBKQQQ010001075.1:0-3383 GCA_052144275.1 Streptosporangiaceae bacterium | reverse complement strand
CCGCTGGTGACGTAGCGCGCGGTGGTGATGGCCGGGGTGTCGACGTTGCGGCCGCTTCCCAGCGAGGCGATCAGCCGCAGTTCCTGCGCCTGGGCCCAGGTCAGCGGGGACGCCGACCCGGCCGCCTGGCCGTCAGTGAATCCGATGGACGCCGCCGCCGGGTCGCTGCCGTACGGCGAGGCCGCCAGGCTCGCGTCTTCCCAGGCCTGCTCGGGCACCAGCCCGACCCCGGACGACAAGTTGATCATCGCCTGGAGCAGGGATTCCGCGCCGCCGGCCGACCCGGCGGCGAGGTCGGACTCGGCGCGCTCGCCGGACAGGTTCGGCCACAGGTGCCCGGTACCGGTGTCGGTCGGCGGCCACGGTGCCCCGGAGACCGTGCAGGAGTCCTGGCTCGGCTGGTAGCAGTCGCCGTAGCCGTCCGCGCTTCCCTCGGCGGCCGAGTTGCCGTACCGGTAGTAGCCGGTCCCGCTCGGCGTCGACACCGAGATGTTCTTGTCGATCACCGCCAGCGAGGCCTGGATATCGGGGTCGGTGACCGGCAGCTCACCGAGCCGGACCAGTTCCTGGAAGCCGCCGTCGAGCACGCTGCGCTGGTCCAGGGTGGGGCCGCCGTTGCCGAGGCTGTAGCTGATCGCCGCGTTCGGGTCGCCGGTCTTGGATAGCCGGATGAAGTAGCGCGGGCCGTCCGGGCCGGTGGTGGTCACCGTCCAGGACTTGATGTTCCGCTGGAAGTCGTCGGCGGTGGCCTGGTAGAGGTGAAGGCCTCGTACAGGTCGCGGGCGAACACTTCCCGGTACGAGCCGAAGTAGGACGGCTCGCCGCCGGAGGTCACCCCGGCCGGCACCGACTGGCCCCACGGGCTGGCCAGGGACGCCACGATCGCGCCCGGGTAGGTCTTGTCCTCGCTCGCCTTCAGGACGTTGGCCGACAGGTAGTAGTAACGGTCCAGGCTGGCCGCCCGGGCCGGCGTCAGGCCAGCGAAGCTGGAGGCCGGCCGCCGCAGCCCGGCGTCATAGACGGCCCAGCCGAGCACGTACTTGGCCGCGGTCAGCGCGAACGGATGGCTCAGGGATCCCTCGGCGACGGAAACGGACTGCGCCTGGCTCCGGCCGAAGCCCAGCGCGAGGGTCACCTCGTGGCCAGGGCCCGGGGTCACATCCTCGGTGGCGACGATATGGCCGTCCGGCGCCGAGGTGTAAGAGGTCAGGGCGTGCGCGGCGTCGAGCTGGGTGAGGCCGTCGCTGGCGGTGCCCGCGTACCCGACGCTCGCCGCCTGCGCGGGCGCGCCGGCCAGCGCCATGTAGGTCGGCACCGCATAATCCCGGTTGACGGCGTTCGTGACCGTGTTGGTGCTGGAGACCACCGCAACCGGCGCGCCGGCGGAGGTGTCCACCACGCCGGAGTTGGCGCCGGCGTTTTCGCTTCCGCCTCCGCCGTTGCCGTTGACGTGGGCGTCGAGCCGGGCGTACAGGTGCAGGCCGGCCAGGCTGGTGCTCGACCCGGGTGTGTCCTGCAGCCTGGTGTGCATCAGCACCGTGTCGCTCGCTGGGTCGGTGATGTAGGTGGTGATCAGCTGGAAGCCGTGCTTGGCGTCGGTCGAGGTGACGGTGCAGGCCATGCCCGTGGGGTCGGCGGTCACCGTGTAGGTCATGTCACGGGCCTGCAGGTCGGTGAACGTGGCCCCGTCGGTCACGATGTACTGCAGCGTGCTCACGTTCGTGTTGTCGATCGTGGGCTCGTACACATCGGAGAGCACCCCGCCGGCCACCGTGTACCAGACCTTGGATCCCTGGGCCGCCGCCGTGCCCACGCAATCCTTCCTGGCCAGGTCGAAATACGACGGTGCGCCCGGCGCACCGGGCGCCGTGGCAGCCGTCCCGGCCGTGGCGGCCGCGGTAGCCGCCGGAGTAGCGACAGTCAGGCCGGCCATGAGGGCCGCACTCGCAACCAACGTGGTGAAACGGCGTCCGCGTACCAAGGCCAGGCCCTCCATCGTCATTTCTGCGGCCGGAAGGAAACCCCGCCTGACGGCGGGTGGCGCGTTACGACGGCTCGGCCCGGACTAGCCGGCCGGAGCCGCTGCCGAGCTTCCTCCCACCCGGCCGCGCGCGTCAAGTAACAATCCGGAAATATTGGGCCGTGCCCGCCTGCCGCCCAGCTCAGCCTCGCAACCGGTTTTGGGGTCCGCGTTGCGGGACAGCTGGAATTACGGCAGCGTTGTCGTACCTGCCGAGTGATCCCGGAGAAAGTCATGCCGCCGAAACCGCTGGAGCCTGGCGATCCCCTGAGATTGGGCCGTTTCGAGCTCCTCGGACGGCTCGGCGAGGGCGGCCAGGGGATTGTCTACCTCGGCCGCGGCACGAACCCGGGGGAAGACCGGGTCGCCGTCAAGGTGCTGCGGTCGACCGTCGACGCCGCAGTCCTCGAGCGGCTGGCCCGCGAGCTCGACGCCATCCACCAGGTTCAGCCATTCGTCACGGCCGGCGTCATCGAGGCGTCGGCCGAGGGCGACCGGCGCTTTGTGGTCAGCGAGTTCATCGACGGCCCGTCGCTCCAGGAACGCGTCGATGCCCGGGGACCGCTGCCCGAGGGCGACCTGCAGCGCCTCGCGGTGGGCACGGCCACCGCGCTGACCGCGATCCACGGCGCTGGGGTCATGCACCGCGACTTCAAGCCGGCCAACGTGCTGCTCGGTCCCGACGGCCCACGGGTCGTGGACTTCGGCATCGCCCGTCTCAACGACGCGGCGACGATCACCAGCGGGCTCATCGGAACCCCCTCCTACGTTGCTCCCGAGCAGCTGGCCGGCACGCGGCCCACCAGCGCCGTCGACGTCTTCGCGTGGGCGCTGACCATGATCTTCGCCGCCACCGGCCGGCTGGCGTTCGGCGCCGACAGCATGCCCGCCGTCATTTACCGCATCATGTACGAGGAGCCTGACCTGAGCGGCCTGCCGCCGTCCTTGCGGACGGTCGTCAGGGAGTGCCTGGCCAAGGATCCAGCCCTGCGGCCGACCGCTCGCGACCTCCTGCTCCGCCTCGTCGACCCGTCGGCGCAGCGCACCCCGGCCGCCCCGGTCGGCCCGGCCGCTCCCGTCGACTCGGTACCCGCCACCGGCCCGTTGCCCCCGCTGGCCGAGCCCACGATCTCCGGGCCCGAGCCGGCCCGGTTCCCCGGGCCCGGCCCGGCACCGGCGCGGTCCCGGCGGGGACTGATCCTGGCCGCCGTTGCCGCCGCGGTGGCCGTCGTCACGGTCTTGGGCATCGTGCTGCTCTCCCAGAGATCGCCCGGCAGTCCGCCGGTCAGCACGCAGAGCAGCTCGCTGGCCGGCCACGCCAGCAGCCCGGCGAGCGCGAGCACGCAGGCCACGCCGACGACAC
>JBKQQQ010001074.1:0-4615 GCA_052144275.1 Streptosporangiaceae bacterium | reverse complement strand
GTGCCACGAGCACAGGAAGGAGCCAGATGTAGGCAGGGCTCTTGAATGTGGTGCTGTGCGGGAGATGAAGGCTGGCCCTTCGGAGCCGCCCTGCGGGGGGAGGCTTCAAACCGCCTCATGCTGCGTTGGCTGAAGACCGTCGTGGTGAGCGATGAGGAAAAGGCGCACGCGATGCGTCAGGTAGGGGTCAGGAAGACGATCGCTGCTGAAGCGTCGAAACCGGAGAAATGGCATCTAAACCGGGGCGTCTACAGGGTCCCGGGATGAGCCTGGCGGGTGCCCGCTGACTGGCCAGGCGGTGCCCGGCGTGAAGGCGACGTGAGCCTGGCCTGCCGCTTCCGCATGGAACGTGGGAAGGCGCGCCCCGATACTGCCGCCCTGGCCAGGGAGGCGAGAGGGAGCATCCCGAGCGGCTGAAACCGCAAGGGACTGAGTACCGTCGCGGGGCGCGCTGGCGGACCGGCTCGTAGTAGCTGCGATGCCCCTGTAATGGGGGTGGAGCCAAGGGGCCGGGTCATCTGTGGCTGTGTTCGTTCGGTCAACCGGGAGTCCGGGAGGAGCTGCATGGGCGAGCTGAAGTCGTCAGGCAAGCCGTTTGATATCTCCAAGTGGGAAGTGCAGGAGGCATATGAGCAGGTGAAGGCGAATAGGGGCGCGCCGGGGGTAGACGAGGTGACCCTCGGGGAGTTCGGGAAGGATCTGAAGGGAAACCTGTACAAGATCTGGAACCGGATGGCCTCGGGGAGCTACTTCCCGCCCCCGGTGAAAGCGGTGGAGATACCCAAGACGCATGGCGGCGGGACCCGGACGCTCGGCGTGCCTACCGTGGCCGACCGGATCGCCCAGACCGTGGTAGCCAGGCGTCTGGGGGAGAAGGCCGAGCGGGTCTTTCACCCGGACTCCTACGGCTACCGGCCGGGGCGATCGCCGCTGGACGCGGTGGCGGCCTGCAGGCGGCGCTGCTGGGAGTACGACTGGATAATCGATCTTGATGTCCAGAAGTTCTTCGACAGCGTCCGATGGGACCTGATCGTCAAGGCGGTGGAGGCTCACACCGACCAGCCCTGGGTGGTGCTGTATGTGAAGCGGTGGCTGGCCGCCCCGCTGGCACTGCCCGATGGCACCTTGCAGGAGCGGGATCGCGGAACCCCACAGGGATCAGCGGTTTCGCCTGTGCTGGCGAACCTGTTCATGCATTATGCGTTCGATGCCTGGATGGCCCGGGAGTACCCCGGCGTCCCGTTCGAGCGTTATGCGGACGACGCGGTGGTGCACTGCGTCAGCCTGGCCCAGGCCGGGCTGCTGGTCCGCGCGATCGGGAACAGGATGGCCCAGGTCGGGCTGCGGCTGCACCCGGCCAAGACCAAGGTCGTTTACTGCAAGGACAGCAACCGGCGGCTCGGCTATGAGCACACCGAGTTCACGTTCCTGGGGTACACGTTCCGGCCACGCGCGGCGCGCGGCAGGGGCAGGAGGATGTTCACCTCGTTCCTGCCCGCGATCAGCAAGGATGCCCTTAACAAGATCAGCGCGGAAGTGCGGTCCTGGCGGCTGCACCGGCGCACTGGTCACACCTTCGCCGACCTCGCACGCGAGATCAATCCGGTCGTGCGGGGATGGATGCAGTACTACGGGGCGTTCTACCGCTCCGCGCTGTATCCCCTCCTGTCGCGCATCAATACCTACCTGGTGCGCTGGATCCGCAAGAAGTACAAACGGCTGCGGGGAGCCAGGAAAGCCCGCCAGTGCTGGCAGGGGATCACCACCAGGTACCCCCTGCTCTACGCCCATTGGAAGTGGGTTCCCTCAGTGCCCGCCGCCTGCTGATCAAGATGACAAGAGCCGTGTGACGAGAGATTGTCACGCACGGATTCTGTGGGAGCCGGGGGGTGAGACTCCCCCCGGCCACCCGACTACCGGCCGGCGCGGCCAGGGTCACAGTTCCCTGATCAGCCACGAGAGCCCTGGGCGCACCAGTCGTGGAAGGTGAACAGCCGGTCCCGGACGGTTCGCTCGCAGGGGTGCCGAGCCGGTGATGCGGGCCCCGCAGATTGATCACGTCGCGGAGCTTCTCCTTGGCGATCCACCCGGCCAGGCTCTCCTGGCCGTCACGGTCTGCGCCGAGTGTGTCCATGACCTTGGCGAACCGGGCGGGTGACAGGTGCTCCAGGTTGCGCGCCAGCAAGCCCTTGACCCCGTACTCCGGATCGGCGGAGCGGCCGCGGCGGCCCGTACTGGCGCCGCACGGCCCGCCGCCGGACGTCCCCGGTCGTCCTTACCGCGAGCTGGACAACATGAAAAAGGTCCACGACCAGGGTGGCCTGCGGCAGTATCCGCCTAGCCGCGCTCTTGTAGATCGAGCACATGTCGATCGCCACGACCTGCACGGCGTCCCGCCACGCCGCCGGCTGCTGGGCCAGCCAGTACGCATCGTCGGTGCGGCACTCCACCTGCCCCAGCAGCCGCTGATCCCCGGACAAGTCAAAAAAGCAGGTATGCCACTTCCGGCTTGAACCTCTGGGCGCGGCCTACGATGCCCTAGGGTACCGATCGCCGCGCAGCTTCAAGATTGATCCTGTTATCGTCCGACATCGACCCACGTTTGCACACAGGTATCATGGCCGCCGAGCCAGGTCACGATAGTCTCCCGTGGCATGGCGCGATCTCACGAGGCCCTATGGCTAGGAGTCTCCGCAGGTTCCGTGGCGGCAGGCTGCGCCCTCGCGGGCTTGGGTGGCGTATTGCACGCCGCGAGCGCGCAGTACCCACTTTGGTCGGGTGCCCCCATGATCGGCGGCTATGCCGCTTTGGCACTGGGGATCGTCAGCTTCATCGGCGCCGCTCGTGATTGGCCCTTCCCGTTCGCTACCGGTGCGTCCCCGCATTCACCAACGAGGGGGCAGGAGCATACCATCCACACTTGGCATGTCCCCACTTTCCGCAGGTTGCTCGTATGCGGCATAGCACTGGACACGCCTCTGCTGAGTGGCGAAACACGCGGCATCGAGCCGTCGGATTTGAGTCTCGCCTACCGCCATCAGATGTTGAGGGATCCACATGTCGTTTCGCTAGTGTTGGAGAACAGAAGTCGTAGCGACATCCCGAGTTCGGACTTTGATCAGGGCAAGCCACTGCTCTTCGATGTCGGCGTTCCGATCATGGCCCTTCTCAGCATCGAAGGGCTACAGGCGGACCTGCTGGAACGGCCTCATATTAACGGCAGCCATATCGAGGTCGGGCCCACGTTGATCTTGAGGCGTCAGATGATTCGGTTCAATATGTTGACCGACGGACGGCCGAGTCTGACATGGCGAAGCCTTCTAATTAATGTCGAGGTAAGAGGGCAAAAATCAGGCGAACGGCGACCGCTATTGATACAGAATCTGGCCTTGATTGTCTTTTTCGCTTGCTTCGCGATAGCCGTATCTGCCATTATATCTGACAACGGTATCGCGAAAGCTGCTGAAATCATGCTCCTCGTCGTTTCCGCAGCTCTCCTTCTCATTGCCAGGGCTGGCGCGCGACGTCGCTAATCTGCGCTCCTCCACCACGCACACTATTGAGTTATCAAATATCCAGCGCGTCAGCGCAGATGATCTTCTCTGGCTGCAGTTCGTCCTTGTGACCGGCATTCATACCCGTACGTGCTATCACTCTGAGCTGCGCTGGAGTCGCGAATGAACCGAGACGAGCTGGGCTTGGCCAAGCTGTTAATCCGCGGCTTTCAGCCGAGACCCATGACGGCCAGGCCAGACGTCGTACAGCGCACGAGTACAGCAACGTCATCGGCCGTGAGCGACTTCGTCCGACTGCGACCGGTCGCTGACCTGCCCCAATGGCCGCTAGCGACCACGCTGCCAGGAGTTCGCATCGAGGGGACACGACCGCCAAGTGTCCAGTGAACTGCGGGAAGCTCTCGATGCCGCGGGGGGTCCAGGTTAACTCGCCGAGGCGCTCAACGCAGGCCGCTGGCATGTCCCTTGCGGGGGGTCATCACCGTCGTGGTGGCCACGGCGCTCGGGATCGTCCTGGCGAACTGGCTGACCGCGCACCAGCCGTTGAGCTTGCGGGGCTACTTCCCCAAGATCTTGTCCATGAGTTCGGCTCCGGCGGTGAGCACGGGCCGCAGTTCCCTTCGGTACACAACCTCGGTGGTGCGGGAGCTGGAGTGGCCGGCAATGCGGGCGATCTCCTCGACGGGTACGCCTGAGGCCGACATGAGCGAGACGAACGAGTGCCGTAGCTCCCGAGGTGTCCAGCCCTCGCCAATTCCGGCCAGCTTGCATACCGTCTTGAACTCTCGCCGGACGTTGGCCGCGTCGAGCGCGGTCCCGTACCGCGTGGTGAACACCAGGCCGCTGTCCTGCCACCGGCCGCCGGCCGCTCCCTTCTCCTCATCCTGCGTCTGCTGGTGCTCCTGGAGCGCTGTGACGGCGAGCTTGGAGAGCATCAGCGTCCGGCGTGACTTCTCGGTTTTGACGTCCCCGTGGATCCCGGTGGTTAATTCTGGATCATGCGACGAGGCCGAGTTCGAGGCGTGCCAGGTGGCTGGTTCGCCGCCGGTCAAGGGGAATGCCGGTCCAGAATGCCTCCAGCCGGAGGAGGTTGAGGGCGA
>JBKQQQ010001073.1:0-10878 GCA_052144275.1 Streptosporangiaceae bacterium | reverse complement strand
GGCCTCCGGCCGCGAGGGCATAGAACTCGCCCACCGTGATGATGTCCTTGACCTGCTCGATGAGGTCATCTTTGGTGAGCCCGAACAGGTCGCAGGATGCCTGGCAGCCGTAGAGGCCGGCCCCGGTGTCGGCGATCATCTCGATGAACTCCGGGATCGGCGGGATGTCGAGCTTGCCCATCTTGCGTTCCAGGTAGCTGGTCATCAGCCCGGGCATCCCGGGCAGGGCGCCGGCCAGGGTCGCGAGGTGCAGGCCCGGGTTGCCGACCGTGGCCATCTTGATGTGCTCGTGGCGCTTCCTGCTGATCGCGTCGAGGCCGAAGAAGGTGAAGAACAGGCTGGCCTCGATGCCCTCGGCGCGGGCGCCGTTGGCCATGATCAGTGCCGGGTAGATGCCTTCCAGGGAGCCTTTCGAGACGATGATCGAAACCTTCTCGATGGTGGCGTCCATGACAAACGACCGTCCTCTCGGTGCGTCATATGCAGCCGCGTGGCTTGGGAATCCCGGCGATCTTGGCGGCGGTCTTGGCCGGTCCCTTGGGGAACAGCTGGTACAGCTCCTTGATGCTGACGCCGGAGGTCTTGCCGAGGACGCGGACGGTAGGGCCGGTCCCCTTGGCCTGGTATTCGGCCCGCATGAACCTGATGACCTGCCAGTGCCGCGCCGTCAGCTCCTCGATGCCGGCCGACTTGGCGATCTGCGGCGCCATGTCCTCGGTCCACTGGCCGGGATCGGTGAGGAAACCCTCGTCGTTGACGTCGACGCCGTGGCCGGCGTAGGTTGCGGCAGGCATGGTCAGCACTTCCTCAGGGTGATCATCGGTGACCGCCGGCGCCGGCTGCGGCCTGCGCGCGGGGGTGGGTCTTGCCGCGGGCGGGCATGGTGGAACTGATGCCGGGGACGTCGCGGCCGGGCAGCAGGCTGTGCCAGTAGAACTGCTGGAAGGCCAGCTTGCCGAGGTGGTTCAGGCGGGACTGGCGGAGCAGCGGCAGGCCCAGCCGGGCCGGGTAGTGGCCCGCTAGCGGCTCGGTGTCGTAGTTGAAGTCGATCAGCAGCGCCTTGCCGAAGCCGGTCTCGATGAAGCAGTTGGTGTGGCCGTCGAAGCCAGCCAGGAGTTCCTGGCCGGCCAGGAACCGGCGCACGTTGCCGGCCAGCACGTCGCCTTCGAAGTGCGCGACGGATCCTGCCTTGGACGTCGGCACGTCGGTGGCGTCGCCGAGGGCGAACACGTTGGGCCTCGCCTTCGCCTGCAGCGTGCTGGGGTCCACCGGAATGAAACCCAGTTCGTCGCCGAGGCCGGGGGAGCGCTCGACGTAGGCGGCCCCGCCGTGCAGCGGGATGACGACGGCCAGGTCGAACGGCACCACGCGCTCGTCATAGGAGATCAGGCGGCCGCCGGGCGCCCCGCTGGCGGCGCCCCCGGCCGCGGCTGCCTCGACCGTGCCGGTATTGAACTCAGTCACCAGCTCGATGCCCTTATCGGCAAGCAGCCCGCTCAGTTCCCGGTTGCAGACCGGTTTGGTGAACGCGCCGTCCAGCGGCGTGACGTAGGTCAGCTCAACGCGGTCGCGGATGCCCCGCTGCCGGAAGTAGTAGTCGGCCAGGAAGCAGAACTCCAGCGGCGCGACCGGGCACTTGACCGGCATGTCGACGACGTTCACGACGAGCCGGCCGGCGGTGAACCGCTCCAGCGCCCGGTGCAGGGCGACGGCGCCCTCTGGCGTGTAGAAGGTGAAGACGCTCTTCAGCCACCCGGGGCCGGTCAGCCCGTCGGTCTCCTCGGGCAGCAGCCGCGCGCCCGTGGCGACCACGAGGACGTCATAGCCCAGCACTGTCCCGTCATCGAGGTACACCCGATCGGCTTCGACATCGACCCGGTCGACCCCGGCCTGGCGGAAGGAGATGCCGGAGCGGAACTGCTCGCGCCGCGGGCGGACGATCCGCTGCATGCTGGTGAGCCCGAACGGGACGAACAGCAGTCCAGGCTGGTACACGTGATCAGCGTCGTGGTCCACCACGACGATCTCAGCGGCCTGCTCATCATAGGAGCGGCGCAGCCGGTTGGCGGTCAGCGTTCCGCCGGTGCCGCCGCCCAGGATCACGATTCTCTTCACATGATCATCCTGCGGCTGGGGTGCTGGCTGGCGGCAGGGCCGTTTGTCCTGCGCCCGGGTGACCATCGGCGGCGGCCGGGCCAGGTCCCGCCCGGATAGCCTCGGGCAGAGGATGCCGCTTTCCGGGGTGACAGCCAGGAGGCTGCCGATGGACCAGATGCTGGCTGCTGGCCTGCCGCAGGTGACGACGGTAGGCGGGACGGTGCTGCCGCTGGCAGGCCGGGCCCGGGTGTACGCCTGCGGTATCACCCCCTACGACGTCACCCACCTGGGACATGCCGCGACCTTCGTGTGGGTCGACACGCTGGCCCGGGTGCTGCACGCGGACGGCACCGAGGTGATCGTGTGCCGCAACGTGACCGACGTCGACGATGTGCTGCTGGCCGCCGCGAACCGGGACGGCTCCCCCTACAGCAGGTTCGCCGTCATCCAGGAGTTCTACTTCGACCAGGACATGGCCGCTCTCGGGGTACGGTCGCCGGCCCTGCAGCCCCGGGCACACGCCTACATCGGGCAGGTGATCGCGCTGGCCGCAGGCCTGCTGGCCCGCGAAGCCGCCTACCAGCGGGACGGCCAGGTCTACTTCCGCGGCGCCGGCGCCGCCCGGCGGGCAGGACTGGACCGCCAGGTCGCACTGCGGCTGGCCGCGGAATACGGTGACCACCCCGATGACGCCCGCAAGGACGACCCGTTCGACGTGGCGGTATGGCAGGCATCGGACGGGGACCAGCCCGCATGGGAGAGCCCATGGGGACCCGGCCGCCCAGGCTGGCATGCCGAGTGCGCGGCCATGGCACTGCACACCTTCGGCCCGGCCGTCGACGTCCACGCCGGCGGCAGCGACCTGCGCTTCCCCCACCACGCCTACCAGGCCGCCCTCGCCGAGGCGTTCACCGGGGTCACCCCGTTCGCCCGCGCGCGGCTTCAGGCCGGCGTGGTCCGTGTCGCCGGGGCCAAGATGGCCAAATCCGCCGGCAACCTCGTCCTGGTCGCAGACCTCCTCCGGGACTACCCTACGGGGGCCGTCCGGTTGCTGATCCTGGACCGACGGTGGGACCAGGACTGGGACTACGACCGCGCCGGGCTGGACGAGGCGGCAGCCCTGCTGGAGCGACTGCAGGCCGCAGCCGGGCGCCCCGGCCGCGCCGCGGCGGGATCTGGTGCGGCGGGATCTGGTGCGGCGGTGGCCGCCGTCCGCGCCGCACTGGCCAGCGACCTCGACGTGCCGGCCGCGCTTCGCATCGCCGAAGACGACGGCGGCCAGGCCGCTCGCGTCCTCGGCTCCCTGCTGGGGCTGTGGTGAGCGGCGTGGCCAGCACACACAAGCCAGCCGATCGCCCGCGCCGGCTGATCACCGTCCCCGGCCCAGGACGCGGCTAGCCGGATGATACCCGGTCGGGTATACCCTGGCCGCAGGGCCAGGATGGCATCGTCGTGCTGGATGCGTGGCAGGAGAATTCACGGCTGAGTGATCAGCGGATAGGCGGCCGGGGTGGACAGCCAGGAATGGGACCGGCGGTACGCCGGCGCCGAGCTGGTGTGGACGGCTGAGCCGAACCGGTTCGTTGTCGCTGAGCTGCAGGACCTGGCGCCGGGGCGGGCGCTGGACGTCGCGGCCGGTGAGGGGCGCAACGCGGTGTGGCTGGCTTCCCGGGGCTGGCAGGTGACCGCGGTGGATTTTTCTGCCGCCGGGCTGGATAAGGGCCGGCGGCTGGCCCAGGCGCGCGGTGTCGCCATCGACTGGGTGCACGCCGACGTCCGCGACTATCAGCCCGAAGCAGCCTCCTTCCAGCTGGTGCTCGTCGCCTACCTGCAGCTTCATGAATCTGAGCTGGACGGCGTGCTGCGCCGCGCCGTGACGGCGCTCGCACCCGGTGGCGTGCTGCTGGTGGTGGGCCACGACGTGACGAACCTGGCCGAAGGCACTGGCGGCCCGCCGGACCCGGCCGTGCTGTACACGCCCGAATCCATCACGCGCTCCCTCGGGGGACTGACAGTGGTACGGGCCGAGCGGGTCCGGCGTCCTGTCGCCACCGCTGACGGCCACCGCGCGGCGGTGGACACCCTGGTCCGCGCTATCCGGGACTGACCAGGGGACGCGACCCGCCCTGTGCCGGGGCACCCTCGGTGGCCGGGTGATTGCTGAGGTTCCTGGAATAGTTGGGCTGTCCGGCCTGATGCTGCAGGCAGGAGTCCTTGGTCAGCTCAGCAGGTGTGTCCCGCCGGGGCCGGTGACCTGCTGGAGCATGGTGAGGGCGAGTTGCCGGACCTGGGGCGGCAGGGGCACGTAGAGGTTCGCGGCGGCGTAGGCCTGGCCGTCGTAGGTGAGCGAGTCCAGCATGGTGACCAGGGCCTGCCTGGTGGCCCTGCTCGTCGACTTCAACTACGACACCGAACCGCTCACCGGCCACTACCCGGCCAGGCTCGGCCTGCCGCTGCTCAAGGAGTCCCGCCTGATCCACCTCGGCAAGCTGGCCTTCCAGCAGCTGTACTGGCACAGCCTGCTGCCGGGCCGCGACCTGCCCGGTATCAGGGCCGCCATGCCCCGGCGAGGAAAGATGGACCTGCCAGCCGGCGCGCAGGCGGAGGCGGCCAGGACAGCAGAGAAAGAAGCAGCCGGCCACAACCATGCCGGACCGGTCCGCGGAGCCGTCCGTTGTGCGCCGCGCAAGCACGGCCTGCTTATCCCCGGGCCGCAGGCTCACGCCAGGAAGCTCGGGTTCGAGAGGTACTTTCTGTGGAAGGCCCGCCACGGCTATGCCCAGCTCCCTGAGACATCCCGGTCGGGGTAAGGAACGCCGGCCCGGCGAGGCTGCCGCGGCGCACGGTTCCCACCGGGCCGGCCAAGCTGGCCTGACGCCGTGCCGGGCATGCGGCGGGGCGTGCCACACTGATGGCATGGGCTTGTACGCGGACCAGATTCTTCCCCGCGCGATCAACCTGGCCCTGCGCGGAGGTGAGTTCGCTGGCCCGCGCGCCCGGGTCGCGGCCGGGCTGGACGGCGAGGTGCTGGAGATCGGGTTCGGGTCGGGCCTGAACATCCCCTACTATCCGGCCGCGCTCAAGCGGCTGCGGGCCGTCGATCCGGCTACCGCGGGCCGCAAGCTGGCCGCGGGAAGGGCCGCCGCGTGCGCGGTCCCGATCGAGTACATCGGCTCCGACGCCGAGACGCTACCCGTGGCCGACGGGAGCGTCGATCATGTGCTGAGCACCTGGACGCTGTGCACGATCCCCGACGCGATGCGAGCCCTGGCCGAGGTCCACCGGGTGCTGCGGCCCGGCGGCGCGTTCCGCTTCGTAGAGCACGGCCTGGCGCCCGACCCTGGGGTCGCCCGCCTCCAGCAGCGGCTCACCCCGCTGCAGCGCCGCGCGTTCGGTGGCTGTCACCTCGACCGCCGGATCGATCAGCTGGTGGCCGCGGCCGGGCTCGAGCTGACCCGGCTGGATACCTACTACATGAAGGGCCCGCGGGCCCTGGGGTACACCTTCGAGGGCGTCGCGATCCGGCCCTGACGGGCCTCACCTGTGCTTAGGGGCTGTGTTCCGCGTCCGCCAGCCTGGGAAGGAGGATGGCGCGGGCTTCCCGCTGCGCGTAGAACACGATGACCAGCGTGGCCAGCAGGTCTGCCCACCACAGCCCGGCGCCCGCGTTCAGGGCGAGCCCGGCCAGCACCGCCGCGGCGAGGATGCCGTCCACTAGGGGGCACCCGTCCCTCCGCGCTCAGCACCGCATAAACAGGCCGCGCGGATGATCATCCAGGTATTCACCGGCGTTGCGCCGTTACCGGCAGCTCATCTTGATCAGAGCCGCTGTGTGTCGGCAGGTGAAGTGCCTGGCCAAGCAGAGGGATGCCGCCTGGGACACCGAAGCGGAATAAGGCCCGGCGCTTCCGGTTATACGGGTGGGGGTATGTTTACCCGAATCGGGAAGTGAGGAAGAACATGGGCACCATCGCACTGACCAAGGAAACGTTCGAGGCCACGGTCACCAAGCCGGGGATCACGCTGGTGGACTGGTGGGCCTCGTGGTGCGGGCCGTGCCGGATGTTCGCGCCGGTCTTCCAGGCGGCCAGCAGGCAGCACCCGGACATCACGTTCGGCAAGATCGACACCGAGGACCAGACCGAGCTGTCGGCCGCCGCGCGGATCGCCTCCATCCCCACGCTGATGGCCTTCCGCGACGGCATCCTGGTGTTCTCCCAGCCCGGCGCGCTACCCGCCGCCGCGCTCGAGCAGCTCATCCAGGCCGTCCGCGACCTGGACATGGACGAGGTCCGCGGCAAGCTCGCACGGCAGCAGGCCGAGGGGGCACCCCGATGAGCTACGGCACCAGCGTCACCCTGGACGTCCCCTTCGCCGACGCCCTCGGCCGGGTCCGCGCGGCCCTGCAACAGCAGGGGTTCGGCGTGCTCACCGAGATCGACGTCACCGCCACCCTGCGCGCCAGGCTCGGCGAGCAGATCGAGGACTACATCATCCTGGGCGCCTGCAACCCGCCGTTCGCTCATCAGGCGCTGGAGATCGACCGCAGCATCGGGCTGCTGCTGCCCTGCAACGTCGTGGTCCGCTCCGCCGCGGACGGCACCGTGGTGGAGGCGCTCGACCCGCAGGTCATGGTCACCCTGACCGGGCGGCCCGAGCTCAAGCCCGTAGCCGACGAGGTCGGGCGACGGCTCGCCGGCGCCCTAGCGGCGCTCACGTCGTGACATCGGATCGCGGAGGCATGCCATGGACATCAGGACTGCTGGCGCCGGCGGTGCCGGCCTTCACGTCAGCTTCCGGACCACGTGCGGCCGCCAGATCCGGGTAGGCCATCTCGCCCTCGGCGGCGGACGCCACCCGGCCCACCGTGTCAGCCTCGACATCAGCGCCTCGCCAGATGCGGGGGAGGGCACCTGGGCCGGGCTCACGGCCGGTGAGGCACGGCGGCTCGCCGCGGCCCTGCTCATACAGGCGGCCGCGTGTGACGCCCTCCCGCCGCAGGCCTGAGGAAGGCCCCGGCCGCCGCAAGCGCGGAGCGAAGTTACCTATGCACAGGTCCAGCCGTTCAGGGGCAGGTGCACCGCTTTTCCTCGGGAATGCTGGCCATGACCTGATCAGCGTGAGCGCCGCAACCGCTCCAGGTGATCTTCTTGCAGCGAGCGCACACGACCGGGCTGCACATAGGTTCTCCGCTTCTCATCGGGTACACGCCGCAGCCCAGTATACCCCATGGGGTATCCATCGGAACCTGTGTCACCTGGCGGGAAGGCTCGAGGCTACCCCGCCTCCCGGAGCGCGAGACCGGTCGGCGTACCGGGGACCGGATAGCGATCATCTGGGGCGAGGCGATACCCGGTCCGGGCGGAGAATTCCGCGAGGAGCGAGAACCGGTCGCCGCGGACAAGGGTCCGGCGCCATTCCACCGGACGGCCGGCGGCGAAGCCGAGCCGGCTGGTCAGCAGCGCCCCGGTGGACGGCGGAGTCCCGAGTACGCGCTGCTCCGCCGCGGTCGGCACGACCCCGCGGATATGCTCGCGCCCCCCGCCCACCCGGACGCCCGTGCGCGCGGCGAGTTCGTCGTACAGCGCGGCGTGGGTGAAGTCGGCCTCCAGGAGCCTGACCGAGACACTCGGCGAGAACGGGGTCTCGAGCAACTACCGGTTCGAGCTGACCCCGCGCACCTGGGAATTCATCCGTGACCTGCGCGGCGGCACCGCGATCTTCACCATGCCCGCCGGGCCGATCAAGTGCGCGGGTGCCCCGCAGAAGATCGCCTACCTCGCCGCCGACTGGTGGCGCAGCCAGGGCGTCCTGGACAAGACCCGGATCATCCTGGTGCTGCCCACCGCGGCCATGTTCAGCCAGCCCGACTGGGCCAAGGTGCTGGCAGGCGTCGCGGCCGGCTACGGCATCGAAGTCCGCCGGGAATCCCAGCTCACCGAGGTCGACGCGACGCCAGGCAGGCGGTGATCGCCGACATCAAGGCCGGGACCAAGGAAACCATCGACTTCGACCTGCTGCACGCCGTGCCGCCGCAAAGCGCCCCCGACTGGGTCAAGCAGAGCCCGCTGGCCGACCCGGCCGTCCCCGCCGGCTACGTGGCCGCCGACAAGCACACCCTGATCCACCCCCGCTGGCCCAACGTGTTCACCCTCGGCGACGCGGCCAACCTCCCGACATCCAAGACCGGGGCCGCGGCCCGCAAGCAGGCACCGGTGCTTGTCGCCAACCTGACCGCGGCCATGCGCGCCCAGCCAGGCACCGCCCGCTACGACGGCTACACCTCCTGCCCGCTGGTCACCTCGCGCAACAGGATGCTGCTCGCCGAGTTCGACTACGACCTGAAGCCCAAGCCCAGCATCCCGTTCATCAGCACGATGAAGCCCCGCTACGACATGTGGCTGCTCAAGCGCTACGGACTGCCCGCCCTGTACTGGAACCTCATGCTCCGCGGCCGCGCCTAGCCGGGCCTCAGCCGACGCGGCCGGCGCCGCCGCCCCGAGCGACCACGGGCAGCCCGGCCCGCGCCCAGGCACGCATCCCGCCGGCCAGGTTGGATACCTCGCGTCCGTCCCGGGCCAGCATCGCCGCCGCGCGGGCCGACCGGGCGCCGGACCGGCACACGGTCACCACGACCCGCCTCTCCGGCAGCTCTGCCGCCCGGCGGGAAAGCTGGCTCAGCGGGATGTGCCGGGCCCGGGGCGCGTGGCCGGCCTGCCACTCGTCCGGTTCGCGCACGTCGAGCAGGACGGCGCCGCCGTCGGCGAGGGCGGCCGCCTGCGCGGGCGACACGGTCTGGTAGGGCTTGCTGAAGAGGTTCTTGAGCACCGAGCTCACGGCATCCTTCCGGTCAGGGAATCCTGAGGGCTGGTCACTCCGCCGCCGCGTGCGCCAGCTGGCCGTCTGTGGGCAGGCCCGCGGCAGCGGCCCTGGCGTACTCGTCGTCCACGGCGACGACCGTCCGGCCCGCCGCGTCCAGGAAAGACGCGGCGACCGAGGCACGGTATCCGGCCTGGCAGTGCACCCATACCTCGCCGGCGGGCACCTCGGCCAGCCGGGCGGGCAGCTGGTGGATGGGGATGTGCACGGCGCCCGCGATGCGGGAGGCGTCCCATTCCTGGTCGCGGCGCACGTCCAGGATGACGACATCGCGATGGTGGCGGACCGCCTCCAGGTCGGCGAAGTCGGCGACGGGGTAGCTGCGCAGCGCCCGGCCGCCGGCCCAGTCGCCCGGGTGCCCGGTGGCAGCCGCGGCCGGCCGGTCGATGCCGATCCGGACCAGCTCCCGCTGGGCCTCGGCGACCTGCTCGGGGGTATGACCCAGCAGGGTCAGCGGCGTTCCCCACGGGATCAGCCAGCCCAGGTAGGTCGCGAAGCTGCCGTCCAGGTCGAAGCTGAGCGTGCCCGCCACGTGCCCGGCGGCGAACGCCCGGCGGGCCCGCAGGTCCACCACCCACTCTCCCGCCTCGATCCGCCGCCTCAGCTCGGCGGCGTCCGCCCGGCGCGGCGCGGTCAGGTCGGGCCCGGGCGGCCCGGCGGCGTTGGCCGGGCCCATGCGCGCGTAGTAGGCAGGGTAGGCGTCCAGGCCGGCCAGCAGCTCGCTCACGTACCGGTCCTCGTCCAGGACCAGTGCCGGGTTGACCCGCCGCTCCCGGCCGATCGTCGAGGAACTGCCCTCGGACTGGGTCGCCGAGCAGAAGCTGCCGAACCCGTGGGTGGGGTACACGTCCGTGTCCTCCGGCAGCTCAGCGGCCAGCCGGTGCGCCGAGGCGAACTGGGCGTGCGCCAGCTCGCCGGCGTGCGCGCGGCCGAGCAGGTCCGGCCGGCCGGCCGAGCCGTACAGCAGCGACCCGCCGGTGAACACCGCGTGCGCGCGACCCCCTGCCTGAAGTGCATACGACAGGTGGGTGAAGGTGTGCCCCGGCGTGGCCAGCACCTGCACCCGCATCACCGGGCTGACCTCGATCACGTCCCCGTCGCGGACCGGCACCCGGTCGAAGCCCACCTCGTCGGCCGCGTTGACGTGGTACGCCGATCCGGTGGCCAGCGCCAGCGCCAGCCCGCCGGTCACGTAGTCGTTGTGCAGATGGGTCTCGAACACATGGGTGACCCGCACCCCCCGCGCCGCGGCCAGGGCCAGCACCCGGTCAATATCCCGCTGCGGGTCGATCACCACGGCGACCTCCCCGTCGTGCGCGAGGTAGCTCCGGTCGCCGAGCGCGGGCGTATCGATGGCCAGCACCTCGACACCGGACCCCGCCGTCGTGCTCATAGGAACTCTCCCTTGCACCGTCGGCCTATATACCCGTGGGGGTATCTAACGAGCTCTAATGTACGTGGTAGCGGCCGTCAGCGCAACTTACAAACGTCGCTTGTTACGGATACAAGAGCGCGCCCGCTAGGCCGGTGCCGGCGGGCGTCTTACCGTCGGCGTATGGCCCTTTCCGATCTGCCGACGCCGCGCTGGGTCAAGGTGCTCGACCAGTCGCGCTGCATCGGCTGCCACGCCTGTACCACGGCCTGCAAGAGCGAGAACGAGGTGCCGGTCGGGGTGACCCGGACCTACGTCAAGTCCGTGGACGTGGGGGTGTTCCCGCAGGTTCGGCGCGTGTTCCAGGTGACCAGGTGCAACCAGTGCGAGGACGCGCCGTGCGTGGCGGCGTGCCCGACCCGGGCCATGTACCGGCGCGAGGACGGCATCGTCGACTTCGACAAGAGCATCTGCATCGGCTGCAAGGCGTGCCTGGCCGCCTGCCCGTACGACGCGATCTTCATCAACCC
>JBKQQQ010001072.1:0-38390 GCA_052144275.1 Streptosporangiaceae bacterium | reverse complement strand
ACCGCGAGGGCTAGCCCTCCGATCGCTTTGCTGCGGAACTTCATCATCGGCCCTCCCTCCTGGCGCTGTTCGCGCTTGTGGTCCGTCCTAGGGTCATCAGCTTGTCGCCCTTCTCTCGCTGTTTGCCGGTGATGCGCTCCGCACCGTCGCGGGGCACTGGGTCGCAGTACCCCCCAACCCGATTACGGCCCGTCTCCCCGGCACATCCGGGCCGGCCCATGACGAGCCGACCGGTGAGCTACCGGTGTTATGAGTTAGCGGAAGCGTAAGTTCCATATTGCATCGATCTCTCGCCGAAAATGTCACAACTTGCCATCAATCCCCAGACGGCGACGTCCCACCATGCCACGGCTAGCATCCGGATATTTCCGGATCTGGACCCTCCTGTTAACTTTCGCCTCTATGATCCCATAGTCCTCAGCGACGTGAAGCCTTGCCGCTGGACGGCCCTCTCGCTGCAGAATCTCCGTCGCTGGCCATCGCGGACACCAAGAACATTAGCGGCCCGACTCTTCTTGCTACCCCTGGCACCTCCGGTGCTACGTCCTTCGCTGGCGATTACTGAACGTAACTGTTTTAACAATGTGTATACAAGACACTACCCTGCGCCGCGACGCGGGCCGGGAATTGCTCCGGACACGGCCTTGCGGCGCGTGTTACCTGGTGAAATACCAGTCCTCTCAGGCGCGCGAATCAATACCTTTGAATAACAAATTGGCCAGCAATACATAACGCATTGAGAACGGCGCCTGAGTTAGGGCGGACTATGAGGATGCCAATCAGCACCGTGCCGCCGGGCGCTGGTGCGTGCCCTGATGCGGGGTGCGAGCCGCGGTTACCTGAAGATGACGGTGCGGCGGCCGTGGAGCAGGACGCGGTGCTCGGCGTGCCAGCGGACGGCGCGGGCGAGCGCGACCCGCTCGGCGTCCCGGCCGATGGCGGCGAGGTCCTCGGGGCTGCTCGAATGGTCGACCCGGGCGACCTCCTGCTCGATGATCGGGCCCTCGTCCAGGTCGGCCGTCACATAGTGGGCGGTCGCGCCGATCAGCTTCACACCGTGCGCGTGGGCCTGATGATAGGGGCGCGCCCCCTTGAAGCTCGGCAGGAACGAGTGGTGGATGTTGATGATGCGGCCCGCCATCTTGGCGCATAGCTCGGGCGACAGGATGCGCATGTAGCGGGCCAGCACGACGAAGTCGATGCCCAATTCGCTGACCAGGTCGAGCAGGCGCCCCTCGGCACGCTGCGCGGCCAGCGGGTCGGCCGGGTCGGCGCTGGTCGGCACGTGCTCGAACGCGACGCCGTGTGCCGCCGCGAGCGGCGCCAGGGCGGGATGGTTGCCGACCACCAGCGGGACATCGATACGCAGCGACTCGGCCGCGCGCCGGTACAGCAAGTCGTTCAGGCAGTGCCCGGCCTTGGACACCATGATCAGCACCCGCGGCTGGACGGCGGTGTCGTGCAGTTCCCACTCCATGCCGAACTCGGTCGCCACCGGGGTGAAGCCGCTGTACAACGAGTCATAGGTGGCGGGCGAGCCTGGCACCGTCTCCACGTGCACGCGCATGAAGAACCGCCCGGACCCGCCAACGATCCGGTCCCCGAACTGCTGGCTGTCGAGCACGTTGCAGCCGGCCCGGTGCAGGTAGGCCGCTACCCCGTGCACGATCCCGACCCGGTCCGGGCAGGAGAGGGTAAGGACGAACTCGGCCATCAGGCCCCCACCGCGTGCACGCCGCCGTCGACATGGACGATCTCGCCGGTGGTCGCGGGGAACCAGTCGGAAAGCAGCGCCACGCAGGCCCGCGCGGTCGGCTCCGGGTCGGTGATGTCCCAGCCGAGCGGCGCCCGGGCCGCCCACACGTCCTCGAACCGCTCGAATCCGGGAATGGACTTCGCGGCCATGGTGCGCAGCGGGCCGGCCGCCACGAGGTTGACCCGCACTCCCTTCTCCCCCAGGTCTCGGGCCAGGTACCTGGCGCAGGACTCCAGGCCAGCCTTGGCGACTCCCATCCAGTCATAGCCGGGCCAGGCCACGCTCGCATCGAAGTCGAGCCCGACCACCGACCCGCCGCCGCCCATCAGCGGCAGCGCCGCCATCGTGATCGCCTTCAGCGAGTACGTGGAGACCTGAACCGCGGTCGCCACGTCGGGCCACTTGGTGTGCAGGAAGTTCCCGCCGAGCGCCTCTTCCGGGTTCGCGTAAGCGATCGCGTGCAGCACGCCGTCCAGGCCGTCGACGTGTTCGGACACCCGGCTGGCCAGCGAGGCGAGGTGATCATCGCTGGTCACGTCCAGCTCGAGCACCGGCGGCGGCGAGGGCAGCCGCCGGGCGATCCGCTCCACCAGGCTCAGCCGACCGAAGCCGGTCAGCACCACGGTCGCGCCTTCGGCCTGCGCGACCCGGGCGACGTGAAACGCGATCGAGGCGTCCGTGATGACCCCGGTGACCAGGATCCGCTTGCCCGCCAGGATTCCCATCGCAGCCTCACTCCCGTGATATCCGGCACACCTCACACCATGCCCGGTAGGACCCCGTTAACCAAATGGCCGGCCGCGCGAAGCTTGCGGGTCACGGCTTGTGGGTTCCCCACAACTAACGCTCAGTGGCCCATCCCGAGCCCGCCGTCGACCGGGATGACCGCGCCGGTGATGTAGCCGGCGTCCGGGCCGGCCAGGAACGAGACCGTCGCGGCCACCTCGGCCGCGACGGCGTACCGCCCGAGCGGGACGGCGGCCTTGATCGCGGCCTTCCTCTCCTCGGACAGGTTGGCCGTCATGTCGCTGTCCACGAACCCGGGCGCGACGACGTTGGAGGTGATGCCGCGCGACCCGAGTTCGCGGGCCAGCGATCTGGCCAGGCCGACCAGCCCGGCCTTGGAGGAGGCGTAGTTGGCCTGGCCGGCCGAGCCGTACATGCCGACGACGGAGGAAATGAAGATGAGGCGCCCGCGGCGCATCTTCATCATGCCGCGCACCGCCCGTTTGGCCACCCGGTAGGCGCCGACCAGATTCGTGTCGAGCACCTCGGCGAAGTCGTCCTCGCTCATCAGCGCGAGCAGCGTGTCACGGGTCACGCCCGCGTTGGCGACCAGCACCTCCACGGGCCCCTGGTCGGCTTCCACCGCCGTGAAGGCGGCGTCCACCGACGCCGCATCGCGCACGTCGCAGCGGACCACCGCCAGGCCGTCCACCGGGTCGCCCGAACGGGAAGTGACGGTGACGCTGTCGCCGTCGGCCGCGAACCGCCGCGCGATGGCCAGCCCGATACCACGGTTCCCGCCGGTCACAAGCACAGAGCGCCCCATGCTCGCCTCTCTTCCAAGGAGGTCCAGGGTACGGGTCCCCCAAGTGGTGCCTGGGGGAAGGGGTCCCCAGCGGGACTTGGAGGGATGGGCACCCCAGCGGGTCCGGGGGGCTTGTCCCCCCCAAGGGGGGTCTGGGGGGATGGGTCCCCCCAGGAGCGGGGGGTATGGGGGGTCGTCCCCCCGGCTAGCATAGACTCACGGCGCGTGAATGATCGTCAATCCAGGATCGACCCGGAATTCACCGCCCTGCCGTTGCGGGAGCTGGCGGATGCGGCGCTCGCGCAGGCCAGAAGCTTCGGCGCCAGGCACGCCGACTTCCGCGCCGAACGCATCAGGGGCCAGCAGATCGGCCTGTCCGACGGGAACCCGCAGACGCTGTTCGACGCCGACGACACCGGCCTCGCCGTCCGGGTGATCGTGGACGGGACGTGGGGCTTCGCCTCGGCCGTCGACCTCACCGCGGACGCCGCGGCGCAGGCGGCGCGGCAGGCCGTCGAGGTCGCCCAGGTGGCCGCCGCGATGAACACCGAGCCGATCGAGCTGGCCCCCGAACCCGCCTACGGCGAGGTGAGCTGGGTGTCGGCGTACGATGTCGACCCGTTCACGATCAGCGTCGCGGACAAGGTGGCGCTACTGGCGCAGTGGAGCCACAAGCTGCTCGCGCACCCCGCCGTCAGTCACGTGGACGCCTCGCTGCAGCAGGTCAGGGAGTGCAAGTTCTACTCCGACGGCGCGACCACGGCCACCCAGCAGCGGGTTCGGCTGCAACCGCAGGTCACCGCCGTCGCGATTTCCGACGATGGCCGGTTCGACACCATGCGGACGCTGGCCCCGCCGGTCGGCCGGGGCTATGAGTTCCTCACCGGCCGCGGCTGGGACTTCGCCGCCGAGCTGACCGAACTGCCCGACTTGCTCGCGGCCAAGATGGCGGCCCCCTCGGTCGAGCCGGGCCACTACGACCTCGTCATCGACCCGTCCAACCTCTGGCTCACCATCCACGAGTCGATCGGGCACGCCACCGAGCTCGACCGGGCGCTGGGCTACGAAGCCGCCTACGCTGGCACGTCGTTCGCCACCCCGGACAAGCTCGGCCGCCTGCAGTACGGGTCCGATGTCATGCACGTCACCGGCGACCGCACCGCCGAGCACGGCCTGGCCACCATCGGCTACGACGACGAGGGCGTGGCCGCGCAGTCCTGGAACCTGATCAGTGGCGGCATCCTGGCCGGCTACCAGCTCGACCGGCGGATGGCGCAGCTCAAGGGCTTCGGGCGGTCGAATGGGTGCGCGTTCTCCGACGGGCCTGGCCACATGCCGCTGCAGCGGATGGCGAACGTATCACTGCAGCCGGCGCCCGGCGGCCCCTCCACCGCGGACCTCATCGCCGGGGTGGCACGCGGGATCTACATCCTGGGCGACAAGAGCTGGTCGATCGACATGCAGCGGTACAACTTCCAGTTCACCGGCCAGCGGTTCTTCAAAATCGAGAACGGGCGGCTGGCCGGGCAGCTCCGCGACGTGGCCTACCAGGCCACCACGACCGACTTCTGGGGCTCGATGGAGGCGGTCGGCGGCCCGCAGACCTACGTGCTCGGCGGCGCGTTCAACTGCGGCAAGGGCCAGCCCGGCCAGGTGGCGCCGGTCAGCCACGGCTGCCCGGCGGTCCTGATGCGCGGCGTCCGGATACTCAACACCGCGGAAGAGGGGGCATCATGAGCACCACCACCACCGGGATCTCCCCCGCGGAAACCGTCGAGCGCGCCCTGGCCGCCGCGCGGTCCGACGACTGCGTCGTGATCGCCGAGGAGACCTCGGCCGCCAACCTGCGCTGGGCGGGCAACACGCTCACCACCAACGGCGTGTCGCGCTCCCGCCAGCTCACCGTCATCGCCATCGACCGGCGCGGTGACGGCGCCGCGGCCGGCGTCGTGTCCCGGGCCGGCGTCCGGCCTGACCAGATCGAGGACGTGGTTCACGCGGCGGAGCACGCGGCCGCCGAGGCCGCTCCCGCCGAGGACGCGGGCGAGCTCATCGGGGCGGGACAGCCGGGCTCGTTCGGGGGAAATGAGGAAACGGGCAAGGTAGCCGGATCGGGGCAGGCCGGATCGTTCGGTATAAAAAATGGAGAACCCGGCTGGGACTCGCCGCCTGGCCACACCGAAATCGGCGTCCTGCGCGACTTCGCCGCCGCGCTCGGGCAGACGCTGCGCGCCGCCGGGGCGGCCGGGCGCACGCTGTACGGATTCGCCGAGCACGAGATGACCAGCACGTTCCTCGGCACCTCGGCCGGGCTGCGACGGCGGCACGACCAGCCGACCGGGCGGGTGGAGTTGAACGCCAAGTCCGCCGACATGGCGCGCTCGGCCTGGACGGGGGTGGCGACCCGCGACTTCACCGATGTGGACATCGACGGGCTCAACGCCGGGCTGACCGAGAGGCTCGGCTGGGCCGAGCGCGCCGTCTCGCTGCCTGCCGGGCGGTACGAGACGCTGCTGCCGCCCACCGCCGTGTCCGACCTGCTCACCTACCTCTACTGGTCGGCCGGGGCGAAGGAAGCGGCCGAAGGGCGGACGGTGTTCAGCAAGCCCGGCGGCGGGACGCGGATCGGCGAGCGCCTGTCGCCGCTGCCCGTGACGCTGTCCAGCGACCCGCGGGCGCCCGGGCTGACCTGCGCGCCGTTCGTGATCGCGCACGCGTCCGGGTCTGACTCCTCGGTATTCGACAACGGCCTCCCGCTGCACGCCACCTCGTGGATCCGTGACGGATCGCTGGCGGCCCTGGTCTCCTCACGGCATTCGGCGGCGGTGGCCAGGGTGCCGGTCACCCCCGCCATCGACAACCTGACCTTCGCCACCTCCGCCGCCGGGGCGCCGACGCTGGAGCAGATGATCGCCTCGACCGGACGCGGCCTGCTGCTCACCTGCCTGTGGTACATCCGCGAAGTCGACCCGCAGACGCTGCTGCTCACCGGGCTCACCAGGGACGGGGTCTACCTGGTGGAGAACGGCGAGGTAGTGGGCGCGGTGAACAACTTCAGGTTCAACGAGTCGCCGGTCGGGATGCTCGGACGGCTGCTCGAGGTAGGCGCCACGGTGCCGACCCTGCCGCGCGAGTGGGGTGACTACTTCAACCGGGCCGCGATGCCGCCGGTGCGGGTGGAGGGCTTCAACATGTCATCGGTGAGCCAGGCCAGCTGAATCCCCCGGACGGGGGACGCCCGGTTTTGGCGCCGAGGCATACGGTGGAAGCGTGAGGATGAGCCATTCGAGCCGGCGTTCGTCGGTCCACGTGGTGACGCAGGCACGCCGGTCGCTGTCGGACGACATCGCCTACCGGCAGCGCAGGTACCTGCTGATGATGGGCGTCCGCGCGGTCTGCTTCGTAATAGCGGTGGTTCTGTTCCTCCATCACTTCGGCTGGCTGACCGCGATACCTGCGGTCGGCGCCATCTTCATTCCTTATTTCGCCGTCGTGTTCGCCAACGGTGGCCGGGAGCCGAACAACACCCGCGGCTTCATGGAGTACCACCCGAACGTGCCCGCCACCCGCGACTCCAGCACGCCCTCAGAAGCAAACGGGGGAAACGATCACCGCCCCGTCGGGCCGGGCTCGGACGATAACTAATCTGACAAGAGATTGGGCCTGCTCAGGCCCGTCCCGAGATCTGGTTGTAATTGGGTCTTGACACACTAGGGGGTGTTTCCGTGTACGATTCATATCGATGCTCTGGTCCCCCGTCGGAGCATCACTGCCGGCGTTCCGGGCCCCCGTCGGAACGCCGATGATCGCGACGCCGGGTGGTTTGCCCCCGTAGCCACCCGGCGTCGCCCCATACTCGCCGCCTTCCAGGCGGCTTCGCGGGGGCTCGCAGTGCTTTTCCGGGGGGACGACCCCCCGGACCCCCCGCGCGGCCCTAGCGCCGTGGGTGGGGCTGGCTGTGGGCCCAGTTCCCTGGTGGGGCTGGTTATCTTCTGGGGCTGGTTCCCTGGTGGGGCTGATTTTCTTCTCCCTGGTGGGGGTCCTTTCTCCCGGGACGGGTTCCGTTGGGGGCTGGGTCTTCCGGGGAGGGTTCCGTTGGGGGGCTGGGGCCTTCGTGGCTGGGGCGGTCGGGGGTGAGGGTGGTCTGGCGCGGGGGGGTTCGGCGGGAGGCTCTGGCGATCTTGAACTGAGCCGTGGCGGTTCTGTGACCTCGGGGTCATCTCCGGTATCCCGCTGCCGTATCCGAGGGCGAAAATGCCTCCGAGTCCTGGACTAGGGCCGCCCTAGAACGGAATGGGCGGTTGGGGAGGTCACCGGGGCGGGCGTGAGGCTGGGGGACAACCTCACGCCGTCGGCGTGCCGAGGGGCGGGGATGGAGGGCTTCGGTATGAGGCGGGTTCTTGTCGCGGGTCTGTGCGAGAACTGCCTCGGGAGCGGCAAACTTCTCGGTGGTGCGCCATAGCTGCGATGTAGTTCTAGGCTCACCCGCGTGGGGCATGAGTGGGAAGGCTCGGGTTTTGACACGGGAGACGAGAGCAATCCGTAAAGTTTCTTCACTGAGCGGGGCGCGGGCGGCGGTTGCGTTGCGGGGCAAGGATTGTCGTCGCTTTCGTTATAGCGACGAGCAAACTGAGAACGATCAGCAGTTGCTTACTAAGCAATGGCCCGAATGCCGCATTGTATGCAATGTGATGTTCGGGTTATTCGGTCTTGCGGAACTCGGCTATGGCTATGCCGAGCATGGCCAGGCCCATCGCCGCGACGATAGCCAGCGATAGTCCCACTGGGACTAGCCAGCCGCCCCAGGTGACGCCGGGGCTGAGCGCGTTCAGCGCCAGCGGGCTGACGGCCAGGTGATCGAACACCGCGTGCCGCATCGGGTCGACGACGTAAGTGAGCGGGTCGATGCGGGTCAGCACGGTCAGCCAGGCCGGCAGCCCGTTCAGCGGGTACAGCGCGCCGGACAGGAAGAACAGCGGGAGCACGAACAGCTGGGTGAGCGCCATAAACGCCTGGATCTGCTTGATCCGCGCGGCCATCATCACGCCGAACGCGGTCAGCGTGAACGAGAGCAGCAGCAACTCCCCCACCAGGGTGAGCAGCAGCAGCGGGTCGTACGGGACATGGGCCACCCCGGCCAGGGCCAGGAAGATGAGGCCCTGGAAGGTGGCCACGGTCGCGCCGCCCAGGCACTTGCCGATTACGATGGCCCACCGCCGCACCGGCGCGACCAGCATCTCGCGCAGGAACCCGAACTCCCGGTCCCACACGATCGAGGCGGCCGAGAAGATCGCCGTGAACAGCACCGACATGGCCAGCACACCTGGGTAGATGAACGTCCTGAAGTCCACCCCGACCGGCAGGCCACGGCCGGCGAGCCGGGATAGCCCGGTGCCGAGCACGAACAGGAAAAGCACCGGCTGCACCAGCGACGTGATCGCCCGCAGCCTGTCGCTGCGGAACCTGATCAGCTCGCGGCGCCAGACGATGCTGACCGCCCGCAGGTCGGCGCGGATGCTGCGCTCGGGGACCGCGACCCTGATGAGCTCGGTGAGGTCCCGCTCCTCGGCCTGGTCGGCGTCCCGGCTGGCTGTGTCTTGCGCTGCCATCGCTACCTCGCTACCTCCTGCCGAACCGCGTCGCGATCCTGCGGTTGCGGTCCCCGACCGAAGCCTCGGCGTCGCGGATCGTCTTGCCGGTATAGGACATGAACACGTCGTCGAGGGAGGGCCGGGACACGCTCACCGACTGGATCGCCACCGGCATACGCGCGAACAGCTGGGGCACGAAGTGCTCGCCCGACTCCACCGAGAACGTCACCAGTCCCTCGTGCATGGCCGCCTCGATCCCGAACACCTCAGCCAGCGCGCGGATCGCGGCCTGGTCGTCCGCGGTGCTTATCTGCACCCGGTCCTTGCCGATCGAGGCCTTGAGCGCTTCCGGGGTGTCGATCGCCACGATGGTCCCGTGGTCGATGATGGCGATCCGGTCGCAGTTCTCCGCCTCGTCCATGTAGTGCGTGGTCAGGAAGATCGTGATGTCCTCGCGCTTTTTCAGCTCGTTGATGTAATCCCAGATGGACACCCGGGTCTGCGGGTCGAGCCCCACCGTCGGCTCGTCGAGGAACAGGACCCGCGGCGCGTGCAGCAGGCCGCGCGCGATCTCCAGCCGGCGCTGCATGCCGCCGGAGTAGGTGCCGACCACGCTGCCCCGCCGGTCCCACAGCCCGACCATCTCGAGCACCTGGCGCAGCCGCGGCGCGAACGCCGCCTTGGGCACGCCGTAGAGGTCGGCGTGGAAGCGCAGGTTCTGCTCCCCGGTCAGGTAGCTGTCTAGGGTGGTGTCCTGGAACACCAGGCCGATGTTGCGGCGCACGGTGTCCCGTTCCCGCACCACGTCATGACCGGCGACCCTGGCGGTACCCGAGGTCGGGTCCGCCAGGGTGCACAGGATTTTGATCGTGGTGGACTTACCCGCGCCGTTCGGGCCGAGGAAGCCGAAGGTCTCTCCGGCGGCTACCTCGAAGTCGATGCCGCGTACGGCATCGATATCGCCGTACCTCTTGGTCAGCTCGCTGACCGAGATAGCCGGAGTCACCCTTGCGTGTCCTCCCCCGCTTCCTCGCCGTCTGAGGCGAGGATACGGTACAGCGCCCGGCGGGTGTCAGCCAGGATCTTGCCGGCCTGGGCCACCTGGGCCGCGGAGCCGGCCTGCGCGACCTGCGTCACGGCCACGATGACCTGCCTGATCGTGTTCCGCAGCTGGACCTCGGAGTCATCGACGCTGCCGGTCACAGCGTCCCAGGACGCCCGCAGCTCGTCGGCGTGCGCTTCGACGTACGCCCGGCCTTCCTCGGTCAGGGTGTACATCCGGCGCCGGTCTTCCCCGGCGGCTTCGGCCCTGATCAGGGCCTCGTCCTCGAGTTGCTGCAGCGCCGGGTACACCGACCCCGCGCTCGGCCGCCAGACACCCTCGGTGCGCGCGCCGATCTCCTGGATGATCTGGTAGCCGTTCCACGGCTGCCCCTCGCCCAGCAGGTCGAGGATCGCGGCCCGCACGTCACCGCGCCGGACACGCGGCCCGCGGCCACCGAACCTCGGCGGCCCGAACGGCCCGCCGCGCATCCCGAACTCGAACCCGGGTCCGCCCCAGGGTCCAGGGCCGCCGCGCACGCGGCCGCGGCCTCGGTGGCCACCACGGTGTTCTCGCGGGTCTCGGGGTTCTCCCCATGCTTCGTTATGCATTGTCATACTCCTTATAACTCTCTAGATCGCTTCTCGATCCTTGTCGTTAGCTCAACGATATATCGATGAAGATGTCATGGCAAGCCCGAGTTCAAGATCTTTTTCTCCGAACGGCCCGCGGTGCGTGCTGTGATCCAGCACTCGCTCCCCAGCCAACCCGAACGGCTGTGGTGCGCGCCCTAAGCCAACTCGCAGCACTCCCAAGCCGCGCCCGCCCCGCCCGCGCCCCGTCCCGCCCGCGGCTGAACCGCTCTCGCGGCCGCGCTGGTCACGCCAGTCCCGCCGCCCTCAGGAATTGAGGGACGGCGCGGGCGGGTTACGGGTGGAGCGGGAGGGTGTATTCGCGGCGGATGCTGTTGCCGAGGCGGGAGATGTCCGCGCCGTAGACGTGCATGGAGATGGCCACGGTGTCACCCGTGTTGCGGACCCGGTGGATGTCGCCGGGGGGCGCGAAGCCGTTCACGGCCCCGGCCGGGTTCACGTTGCGGGCGGCGAGCCTGAGCGCGCGGCCGCCGTCGGCCAGTGCGAAGATCTCCTCGTACTCACGCCCCTGCAGGACGCCCGTGACACACCAGGCGACGTGGTCGTGAATCATCGTCTGCTGCCCGGGCAGCCAGACCATGGCCGAGACCGAGAACGTGCCGTCGGGCTCGGCGTACAGCAGGTGGCTCTGATAACCCGCGGGGTCTCCGCGCCGGAGCGGCGCGGGGAGGATCGCCGCCGGTTCGGGCAGGCTGGCGCGCAGAGCGCGGGCAACGCAGTCGGCGGTCTGCTGCCAGTCGAGGCCGCGGCGGACTTCGGCGCGGATCGCGTGCACGAGGCGGTCCGGACAGGTCCCGGCGACCGCTTGGCTGCTCGCTATGGCATGAGCTGTGCTGGTCAGCGACATGGCACCTCCCTTAGAGATCCCAGGCTAGCGACCATCCGCCCATCGACACCAATGCCAATCTACGCATCTATGCATAGACAACGTTGATCAATGTTCTTAACGCCCGGTCAGCGCAGGGTGCGGCAGAAAGTGCGGATGTCGCTGGTAAGCAGGTCCGGGACTTCCATGACGGTGAAGTGGCCGCCCTGACCGGGAACGGGCGGGTCAGTCGTGACGGGCCGGTCAGTCCGTGACGGGCCAACTAGTCCGTGACGGCGGAGTAGGCGACGACGCCACGGCGCATCGCGTCGATGGCGGCGCGGGCGGTCGCGGCCAGGCCCGGTGGTGCCGGGGCGGCGGGGGTACCGGGGGCACTGGCGGTGACGTCAGCCGGAGGGGCAGGGGTGGTTGGTGGGACGGAGGCGATCTGGTCCAGCAGGTCGATCAGCTGCTTGACGGAGCGGACGAAGTCGCCGGGGGTGAGGTCGGGCGACTCGTCGAGGACGGTTTCCAGGCGCGCTCCGCGCGCCCAGCGGTAGGCCGCCCAGGCGAAGCCGAGGTCGGGCTCGCGCAGGAACGACAGGTCGTTGTCCTTCTCCAGCTGGTCGAGCTCACCCCAGGTGCGGACCGTGGCGGTAAGCGTCTCGGGGACCCGGCCCTTCGGCAGCCGGGGCGGCTGGGCGTCGTCGGCCTGGCGCGACTCGAAGGACAGGGCGGACACGCAGGCGGCGAGTTCGGCCGGGGACAGGCCGTCCCACAGGCCGCGGCGCAGGCATTCCGCGGCCAGCAGGTCCAGTTCGGTGTACAGGCGGCCCAGGCGCTGCCCGTCCGGCGTGACGACGTCCCCGGCCAGGTAGCCGAGGCGCTCCAGGACACGGCATACCCGGTCGAAGGTGCGGGCGATCACATGCGACCGGCCGGCCACCCGGCGCTCGAGCGCCTCGGTCTCGCGGGCCAGGCGCATGTAACGTTCGGCGTACCGGGCGTGGTTCTCGCGATCCGGGCAGTCATGGCACGGATGGCGCCGGAGCCGCCGCCGCAGGTCCGCGATGTCGCCGGTTTTCAGGTCGGTGTCCGAGGAGGCCCGCTCCCAGTCCGCCGCGCGGACCGGGCGCCGAGCGCCCCCCGGGTCAGCGCTCGCCAGCCGGTTGCGCATGGTGGCCGCGAGGTCCCTGCGGTGCTGCGGCGAGCGGGGGCTGAACGACCCGGGAATCCGGATCTTGCCGACCACCTCGGCCGGAACCGGGAAATCAGCCACCGCGAGCCGCTTGACCTGGCGTCCTTCGGTGAGTACCAGCGGCCCAGGACCGGCGAACTCCGTGAGCGCCGGGTCCCCGCGTCCGCCCGTCACGCGGCCGTGGCTCGGCCGTCCGTCACCCGGCCGCCCATGGCCCGAACGGCCAGCGGACCTGCCGTTGCCGTCGCCGCCGCGAGCCCCGCCCGGCAGGGCCTTGCGAGCGGCGTGCAGGCCGGGCTGGAGGACCACCGCGAGGCCGGCTCGCCGGCCGCCCGGCACCCGGATGATGTCCCCCGGGCGCAGCTGCGAGAGGGACCTGGCGGCTTCCGCCCGGCGGGAACTCGCACGGGCCCGAGACAGATCCCCCTCTCGTTCGGACAAAGATCTTCTCAATTCCGCGTACTCGGCGAAATCACCTTTGTCGCAGGTCATCGCCGTGGCCAGCTCCGCCATCGCCTGGCGGTTCTTGCGGACCTGCCGGGTCAGCCCGACGACGCCGCGATCGGCCTGGAACTGCGCGAACGACGACTCGAGCAGGGTGGACGCGCGGGCCCGCCCGGCCCAGCCGGTCAGGTTGACGGCCATGTTGTAGGAGGGGCGGAAGCTCGAGTTGAGGGGGTAGGTACGGGTGCTGGCCAGGCCGCCCACGGCACCGGGGTCCATACCTGGCTGCCACAGCACGACCGCATGGCCCTCGACATCGATGCCGCGCCGCCCGGCGCGCCCGGTCAGCTGGGTGTACTCCCCCGCGGTCAGGTTCGCGTGGGTCTCGCCGTTCCACTTGTCTAGCTTCTCGATGACCACGGTCCTGGCCGGCATGTTGATGCCGAGGGCCAGCGTCTCGGTCGCGAACACCGCGCGAACCAGGCCGGCCGCGAACAGTTCCTCGACTACTTCCTTGAACGCGGGCAGCATCCCCGCATGGTGCGCCGCGATCCCGCGCCGCAGCCCGTCCAGCCATGCGCCGTACCCGAGGACGGTCAGGTCCTCCGGCGGGATGTCCGCGGTGCGGCGCTCGGCGACCTGCTGGATCGCCTCGGCCTCTTCCGGAGTGGTCAGCCGCAGGCCCGCCACCAGGCACTGCTCGACCGCCGCGTCGCAGCCGGCCCGGCTGAAGATGAACGTGATCGCGGGCAGCAGCCCGCTGGCGTCAAGCCGCGAGATCACGTCGGGCCGGTAAGCCGGCGCGAACCGGCGCGGCCGCCGTCCGCCCCGGCCGGGCCGCGGCGGGGCCTTGCGCTCGATCCACGTGTCCCGCTGGGCTACCCGGAGCAACTCCGGGTTGACCCTGGTGTGCTCATCGTCGGTGAACAGGTCGTACAGCCGGTTCCCGGCCAGCACATGCTGCCACAGCGGCACCGGCCGCTGCTCGTCGACGATGACCGCCGTGCCGCCGCGGACCTGATCCAGCCACTCGCCGAACTCCTCGGCGTTGCTCACCGTCGCGGACAGCGCCACCACCCGCACCGACTCGGGCAGGTGGATGATCACTTCCTCCCAGACCGCGCCGCGGGACCTGTCGGCCAGGTAGTGCACCTCGTCGAGCACGACGTAGCCGAGGCCGGACAGCGTGGCCGACCCGGTGTACAGCATGTTGCGGAGCACCTCGGTGGTCATCACGACCACCGGCGCGTCGCCGTTGATGCTGTTGTCCCCGGTGAGCAGGCCCACCGTGCGGCTGTCGTAGCGGCGCACCAGGTCGGCGTACTTCTGGTTGGACAGCGCCTTGATCGGCGTGGTGTAGAAGCACTTGCGGCCCTGGGCCAGCGCCAGGTGCACGGCGTACTCGCCGATCACCGTCTTGCCCGAGCCGGTGGGCGCGGCCACCAGCACGCCGCTGCCCGCGCCGAGCGCGCCGCAGGCGGCGACCTGGAAGTCGTCGAAGTCGAAGTCGTACAGCGCGCGGAAGGAGGCGAGATCTGGATCATGCCCTGGCGGGAGGGTCTGGGGGGGTCGTCCCCCCGGGCTGGCACCGCCGGGGGTCAGGGGGGCTTTTGGGTTCGTCCCCCCCGAGCCATACTGCCGTTCGCGGAACGCGGCGTACCGGTCCGCCGGAGTGGTCATGGACTCCAGACTAGGCCCTCACCAACGTCGTGGGACTCAGGCGTCAGTTGAGGCTGCTGTCGCGGGTCTCGGTGTCGTCTAGGTCGATCGGCGAGAGCTCGTCGTCGGCCAGGCCCGCGTAGGGGTCCGGATGCAGCCGGGCCCGGCGCCGGTCGTTGGACCACACAATGAACTCGGCCACCTCGACCAGCGCCGCGCAGGCCCCGCCGAGGATCAGCATGGTGATCGGGTCCGGGCTCGGGTTGGCCATCCCGGCGATCAGGAACACGCCGAAGATCATTACCCGCCGCCACTTCCTGAACCGCTCGTGGGTCAGGATGCCGGCCAGGTTCAGCATGACGATGAGCAGCGGCACCTCGAACGCGATCCCGAAGGCCAGCAGCATCGTCATGACGAAGCTCATGTACTGGTCGACCTGGATCAGGTTGCTGACGTGCTCCGGCGTCAGGCCGAGCAGGTAGTGCATGGACCGGCCGAGTGACCAGTACGCGAGGGTGACGCCGATCAGGAACAGCGGGACGGCCGTGCCCAGGAAGATGTAGCTCCAGCGCTTCTCCCTGGCGTACAGCCCGGGCGCGATGAACGCCCAGATCTGGTAGAGCCAGACCGGCGAGGACAGGATCACCCCGGCGATGACGGCGACCTTCACCCGCAGGTAGAACGAGTCCAGCGGGCCGTCCAGGACCAGCTTGTTGACGCCGAGCGTATTGCAGCCCGTCTGCCCGCGTATCACCGCCGAGCACAGCGGGCGCTCGATGACGTGCCAGACCGGGGTGAAGAAGATGAACCCGACGATCATCCCCGCGATCAGGGCGAGCGCTATCTTGACCACGCGGTTGCGCAGCTCACGGAGGTGATCCATGAGCGACATCCGGCCCTCGGGGTTCTGCTGCCGCTGCGATTGCACGAAGCGCTCGCCGACGATGCGGGCACCCGCGATGGCACCAGGGAGTTTCGCCATGACCGCTTCCCGCCGTAAGGGTTCCGGGACTTGGCCTAGCTGGGCTGAGTCCGCTGGGGCTCGGCCGCCACGCTGGCGTTGGCCGGAGGGGTGTCCATGGCAGCGGCCCGCTGCATGTCACGGATCTGCTGCTGCAGCGCGTCGATCTGGCTCTGCTGGTCGGCGGGAGCCGCGGCCGGGGCGGGCGTCAGTTCCGGCTGCGTGAACGGGAACTCGGGCGCAGCGCTCTGGGCCTGGGCATTCGGATCGGACTCCTCCTCATGCAGGCCTTGCACTTCCTTCTTCAAGATGCGCATCGACTGACCAAGCGAACGCGCCGCGTGAGGCAGCTTCTTAGACCCGAATAGCACGATCAGCACCACGGCGACGATCAGGATCTTCCACGGGCTGTCGAACAGGTCACCAATCATGTCCGTCCTCTTTAGCGCCGGTGACGTATTTCTCGGCCTGAGTCTACACGCGGTCCACGGTAGGACGCAGTTTCCGCAGGCAAACCGCGTGTACCCGCCGATAATACGACATAGTTCGCGAGCGCGGCCGTGGCGGCCTGGCGGATGTCGGCCACCAGCGACGGCGGCGAGATGACCCGGCCGTCCTCGCCGAGCCGCAGCGCCAGCCGCCGCACCCAGCCCGTGTCGGGGGTGCGCAGCACCACCCGTAGCCGCCCGTCCTCCAGGTCCGCTACCGACTCGCACGGGTAGTACTCCGCCACCCAGCGACCCGCCGCGGACAGCTCGAGCACCACCGGCACGTCATCGGGCGACGGCCGGAACAGGCCCTGGTCGACGTCCACCGGCTGGGCCTCGTCCGGCGGCGCGGCGGGCACGTCGAGCACCTCGAGGCTGAGCACGCGGTCCAGGCGGAACAGCCGCATCCCCTCGGCGCGAAGGCACCAGGCCTCCAGGTAGGGCCGCCCCTCCACGATGTGCAGCCGCATCGGGTCGACGTCGCGCTCGGTCGCTTCGTCCCGGCCGGGCACGTAGTACCGCAGGTGCAGCCGCCGCCCGGCGGACAGCGCCCCGCGGATCTGGGCGGCGTACCCTTCCGCCTCCTCGTCGGGGATGTCGACCTGCACCGCGACCTGGGCGCTCGCCGACGCCGCCTCGCCGGCCGCGGCCTCGAGCTTGGCGATCAGCCGGGACAGCGCCGACCTGTCCTCGAGCCCGGGCACCTCGGCCAGCATCCGCAGCGCGACGAGCAGCGCGCTGGCCTCGTCGACGGCCAGCCGCAACGGCCGGCCCATGGATTCGGCCTGGCTGACGACGATCTCGCCGCCCTCGTACGACAGGTCGATCGGGCAGTAAGGATCGGGCGCGCGCAGCTCGACACACCACAGCAGGTTCAGGTCGTCGACGAGCTCGCGCTCGCTGACCCCGAACGCCGCCGCCGTCTCGGCCAGCCCCACCGACTTCCTGCTCATCACGTAAGGCACCAGAGCGAGCAGCCGCTGCAGCCGTTCGGTCGAGGTGACCAGCGCGCTCACGCGAGGACTCCCTTGAGCCGGCGGATCACGGCCTCGCGCAGGTCCGGCGGGTCGAGCACGACCGCGTCCGGGCCGAACGAGGCGGCGTAGTCAGCGAACCAGCCCGGGTCGCCGAACCTCGTCGTCACCAGGTCCCATCCCTCGTCCGTGTCGTCGGCCTGCACGGACACCGCGTGCCTGCGCAGCCCGACGCCGGCCCCGGTCCGCACCCTGAGCAGGGCGGTGTGCTCCTGGGCGGGCGCGGAGTCCCAGTCCCGGACCAGCTCACGCACGTCGGCGCCGTCCGGCACGGTCACCCGGCCCGGCGGGCCGCAGAACTTCACCGGGCCCGCGATCCGGCCGAGCCGGAACACCCGGGTGGCGCTGCGCCCCCGGTCCCAGCCGGCCACGTACCAGCGGCCGTGCCGGTTCACCACACCCCAGGGCTCGAGCTCGCGCCGCTGCGGATCGCTCCGCCCGGCGGCGCGGTAGCTGAACGTCACCGGCCTGCGGTCCCTGACCGCCTCCCACAGGGACCCGAAGGCCGGCTCGGGTGTGCCCAGCCTGGGCTCGATGCCCTGCGGTACCAGTGAGTGCCCGTCGCCCGGGTCCGCCTCGATGCCGGCCGCCCGCAGCTTGAGCAGGGCCCCGGCGACGGCGCCGGCCAGCTCAGCCCGCCGCCAGACGCGCGCGGCCAGGCCGAGCACGGCCGCCTCGTCCGCTTCGAGTCGCAGCTCGGGCAGCTCGTAGGCTTGCTGCCTGATCCGGTAGCCGGGATCGTCGTCGAACGGATGGTTGACGCCGGTCTCGAGCGGCACGCCGAGCTCGCGCAGATCCTCCTTGTCGCGCTCGAACATCCGCTTGAACAGGTCGTCCTGCTCCGGGTAGCCGGGCACGGCGTCGCGTATCTGTTCGGCGGTGAGATAACGCCTGGTCGAGAGCAGGCATACGACAAGGCCGAGCAAGCGCTCGGTCTTGCGCTTCGACATAGGTCAGCCCTCCCGTGGCTCCCAGATCATTGTCTCGCAGACAGCGGACCGCCGCGAACTGTGCTGGCCGGGGGGACGACCCCCCCATACCCCCCCGCTCCTGGAGGACCCATCCCCCCGACGGTCCTTGCCCCCCTTGCCCTTGCCTCCGGCTAGAGTGCGGGGCGTGATCACGTGGCGGAACGGCACGGTGAGCGGGACGCGCCGCGAATGGCCGGGCGCGGTCGAGCTTGACGTGCAAGTGGAGGGCGCGCCGGCGGACAGTGCGCCGGTGCGGGCGCTGGCCTACCCGGCGCTGACCGGGCGCCCGCGGCCCGGCGACCGGGTGCTGGTCAACACCACGGCGCTCGACCTGGGCCTGGGCACCGGCGGCTACGCCCTGGTGATCGCGGTCCCGGACCGGCTGCCGCCCGACCCCGAACTGGCCGGCCACCTGGTCAAGGCCCGCTACTCGCCGCTGCAGGCCACCGTGCTCGGCGCGGACGAGCAGGGGTCACCGCACCACGACGTGCTGCGCGACGCGGACGACATCGGCGGGATGCCGGTCGTGGTGGCCGACCTGCACTCGGCTCTCCCGGCCGTGCTGGCCGGGGTCTTTTCCGCGGCCGAACGATCCGGGGTGATCCGCTCCCCCGTCGGCGGCGCGCCCCGGGTGGTCTACGTCATGCAGGACGGCGGAGCCTTGCCGGCCTGGTTCTCGCGCACCTGCGCGACGCTGCGGGAAGCGGGATGGCTGGCGGCGACCGTGACCACCGGGCAGTCGTTCGGCGGAGACCTGGAGACGGTGACGGTGCATACTGGGCTGCTCGCGGCCCGGCACGTGCTCGGGGCTGACATCGCGGTAGTCGCGCAGGGGCCGGGCAACCTCGGCACCGGGACCCGCTGGGGGTTCTCCGGCGTGGCGGCGGGCGAGGCGGTCAACGCCGTCGCCGCGCTGGGCGGCCGACCGGTGGCATCGCTGCGGGTGAGCGACGCCGACCCGCGCGAGCGGCACCGCGGTGTCTCGCACCACAGCCTGACGGCCTACGGACGGGTCGCGCTGGCCCGGGCGGACGTGGTGGTCCCGGCGCTGGACGGGGAGTTCGGCGCCCTGGTGGCGGCGGGTGCCGCCCGGCTGAGCGGGCGGCACGAAATCCTCACCGTACCCGTGGACGGCCTCGAGGCGGCGCTGCGGGCGTGCCCGGCGCGGCTGTCCACGATGGGCCGCGGTCTGGACGAGGACCTCGCGTACTTCCTCGCCGCGGCGGCGGCCGGCCGGCACGCCGGCCGCCTCCTTCGGGCTTCCGGGTTCAGCCCGGCTTGAGGGCGTCGATGATGTCGACCACGAACACCAGGGTGTCCTTGCCCGTGATGCCCGCCTGGGACTGGCCAGCGCTGCCGTAACCCTCGGCCGGCGGGATGGAGAGCATCACCCGGCTGCCCACGGTCTGACCGACCAGGCCCTTGTCCCAGCCGGGAATGACCTGTTCGGGTGACGCGCCGATGACGAAGCCGAACGGCGAGCCCGACGACCAGGAGGAGCCGAAGACCTTCTTGGTCCGCCAGATGTAGCCGACGTACTGCGCGATCACGTACTCGCCGTTGACGATCTTCGGGCCGCTGCCCTTGACCAGCGTCTTGGTCACCAGCCCGCTGGGCGGCGAGGAGGACGGGAAGGTCAGCGTCGGCGCGGTGCCCGCCTTGGCGGTGACGGTGGGCAGGGTGCCGCCGCCGTTGGACACCTGCGTGCCCGTCGCGCTCGCGGTGTTGGAGTAGGCCTTGAGCACGTCGATGACGAACACCAGCGTGGTGGTGCCGGTGATGCCGAGCTGGGAGTTGCCCGACGTGCCGTAACCCTGCGCGGGCGGGATGACCGCCAGGACACGGCTGCCGACCTTCTGGCCGATCAGCGCGGTCTCCAGGCCCGGCAGCATCGTGCCGCCGATCACCGTCGGGTTGCTCGTGAAGGTGTTGGCCTTCAGTGAGGAACTCGTTCCATCCCAGAAGTACAGGACGAAGTTCGCGGCCATGGCGTCGGTCTTGGTCAAGGTGGTGCCGGTGCCCTGAATAAGCGTCTTGACCGCGAGATCGGCGCCCGCCTTGGCCTTCGGGATGTTCACGGTCGGCGTCTTGCCAAAGGATCCCGTCGCCGTGACGGACGAGTTCGCGGCCGAGGAGGAGGACGATGATGACGATGACGCGCTCGACTTCGACGAGCCGCAGCCTGCGAGGACCACGCAGGCTAGCAGGGGGATAGCGATGAGCGCCAGGAAGCGTCGCATGAAAACCTCAATAGGTGGTCGATGTCAGCTTCGCCAGCCTACTGGCACGACCGAGCGGCCGCGTCCGCACGCCAGCAACGGGCACCGGTCCGGCAGGCCCTGGCGGGCTTGGCGTGTTCAGGCGTAATTTATGATTCTGCTGCTGGCTGGCTCCAGTTCCTCCAGGCACTCGTGTGTTGTACTCAGCGCTTATTCAAGGGTGGTTGGCGTCGAAGTGACCGGCTCGGAGCGGCAAGCGGCTCAATCGCCCGCCGCGCCCAGTGAGCCCGACACCCAGGTCCATGGCTGGATTCTGCCCTGGTTCCGTGCGGGCCGACTAGAGTTCCGTGCCGCCTGGCGGCGGCACCGACGGCCGCTGACCTTGGCGGTCAGCCTTGGCGCGATCCTCCTGCTGTACGTCGCCTACCTAGGGCAGTCAAGATCTCTCGGCACCGACGCGGACGGCTCCAGCAACGTGCTCCAGGCATGGGAGATGCTGCACGGGAACCTGCTGCTCCGTGGCTGGTGGCTCTCGGACGTGTCGTTCTATACCACCGAGCTGCCCGAGTACATGCTCGTGGAACTGGCTCGCGGGCTGAATCCCGGGGTCATCAACGCGGCAGGAGCGGCGACGTATACCTTGCTGGTCGCGCTTGCGGCGTGGCTGGCCAAGGGCCGGGCCACCGGAACAGAGGGGCTCCTCCGGGTCCTGATCGCGGGAGGCATCATGCTCGCGCCCGGCCCGGGGCTCAGCGCGGCCACCCTCCTTTCCTCGCCCGACCACACTGGCACTCAAGTTCCGCTGCTGCTCATCTGGCTGATGATCGACAGGCTCGGCGACAGTGACCAGGGGGACCCATCCCCCCGGCCCCCCCTTGGGTATCTGCCCTGGCTGGTCGGTGCGCTGCTCGCCTGGGTCGAGATCGCCGACCAGATGGCCATATACGTGGGGGCCTTGCCGGTAATCGTTGTCTCGGCGATCCGGATCTGCCAGCGACGCGAGTCGTGGCGGATCGACGCGGGCCTGCTGGCGGGGGCAGTCGCCTCAGTTGCGGTGGCGATAGCCGGTACGCTGCTCATCCGTCTCACCGGCGGCTTTGCCGTCGCACCCGTCAGTGCCGTCTTCACGACTGTCGCGCAGATGCCGCACCATCTCTGGCTTACGCTCGAATCGGTGCTGACGCTCTTCGGCGCTGACTTCATCGGACTGCGGTCCGGGCCTGCTGCGGCCGTCGCCGTGCTGCACCTCACCGGCGTGATCCTGGTGGCATGGGCCTGCTGCATCGCGGGCAGGCGACTGCTGGCCGCCGACGGGCGGCTGGTCCCCATGCTCTTCGTTGGCATCGTTATAGATCTGGCCGCGTACGTGCTCAGCACGCAGGCAATTGATCTCGGATCGACGCATGAGCTCGCCGCGGTGCTCCCGTTCGGCGCGGTGCTGGCCGGCCGGCTCCTCCCTGGCCGGCCAGCGATCAGCGCGCTCCGCCCCGCGTTGCTCGCGGTACTGGCGGGCTACGCCGGCGTGCTCGGCTATAACGCCGCCGGCCCCCCGCGACCGCCGGTGACGCAGGCCGTGGCATCGTGGTTGACCGCCAATCACCTGACCTCCGGGATTGGCGACTACTGGACGGCCAACGTCACGACCGTCGCGACCAGCGGCCGGGTGGAAGTACGGCCCGTCGATCTCTCCTGTGGCCGATTCTCCCCCTATGCCTGGGAGTCCAGGGAGTCGTGGTACCAGCCGCCGAGTACCGCGACGTTCCTCCTGCTCGCACTCACCATTGGCGCCGGGTCAGACGGTACCGCCGCCGACGCGACCGCCCAGTTCGGTCCGCCGCAGCGGACTGCCCGGATAGGCGCCTATGAGGTGCTGGTCTGGAACCACGACCTGCTGCCCGCACTCACCGGCGGGTTCGCCCGCGGCTGCGGCCCGAGGTGGCAACGCTAGGCCGAGTGACCACATCCCGGGCAGAACCCGCCGGATATGCCGGGAACCTGTTGTCAATAGAATCTGATAGGAATACTCGTTTACGCTAGGGTGGGCATTTGTGAAAGCGCTCGTCCTGGCTGGGGGTTCAGGTACCCGCCTCCGGCCTATCACTCACACCTCGGCCAAGCAGCTGCTACCGGTAGCGAATAAGCCCGTGCTGTTCTACGGCCTGGAGGCTATCCGGAACGCGGGGATCACCGACGTCGGGATCGTGGTCGGCGATACAGCGCGGGCGATCGAGGCGGCGGTTGGTGACGGCGGGGCGTTCGGGCTGACCGTGACCTACGTCCGGCAGCCCGCCCCGCTCGGGCTGGCGCATGCGGTCCTGATGGCCCGGGAGTTCCTGGGTGACGACGACTTCGTGATGTACCTAGGAGACAACTTCATCGTGGGCGGGATCACCGCGCTGGTGGAGGAGTTCCGGGCCCACCAGCCGGATGCGTACATCATGCTGACCAGGGTGGCGGATCCGCGCCAGTTCGGCGTGGCCGAGCTGGATCACGCGGGCCAGGTTGTCGGCCTGGAGGAGAAGCCGGAGCGGCCCAAGAGCGACCTGGCACTGGTCGGGGTGTATCTGTTCACCCCCGCGGTACACGAGGCGGTGGCCGCGCTGGCACCGTCACCGCGGGGCGAGCTGGAGATCACCGAGGCCATCCAGTGGCTGATCCGTAACGGCCGGAAGGTGACTTCTACGACCATCTCCGGGTACTGGAAGGACACCGGCAACGTCGCGGATATGCTGGAAGTGAACCGGATGGTGCTGGAGAGCGCCGAGCCGCGGATGGCAGGCACGACCGATTCAGCGAGCGAGCTGATCGGCCGGGTGGTGGTCGAGGCAGGAGCCCGGGTCAGCGGATCCCGGATCGTCGGCCCGGCGATTATCGGCGCACGGACCGAGGTGACCGGCTCTTATATCGGCCCGTTCACCTCGGTAGCGGCAGACTGCATCATCGCCGACAGCGAGATCGAGTACTCCATCGTCCTGGGCGGAGCCTCCATCCGTGGTGTCCGCCGGATCGAAGCGTCACTGATCGGCCATGACGTTGAGGTGACACCGGCACCCCGGGTTCGCAAGGCGCATCGCCTGGTTCTCGGGGACCACAGCAGGGTGCAGATCAGCTCCTAGGCTCCCGGGAGATAACGCGTGAGGATCCTGGTGACCGGCGGTGCCGGGTTCATCGGCTCGCATTACGTCCGCACGCTCCTGGATGGCGGCTACCCCGGTTACGAGAACGCGGCGGTGACCGTCCTGGACTCGCTGACCTACGCCGGCAACCTGGCGAACCTGGCGCCGGTCTCCGCCAACCCGCGGCTGGAGTTCGTGCGGGGCGACATTGCCGACGCCGCTCTGGTGGGCTCCCTCGTGCCAGGCCATGACGCGGTGATCAACTTCGCCGCCGAGACCCACGTGGACAGGTCGATCACCGGCGCGGCGCCATTCGTGGCCACCAACGTGGCCGGGGTGCAGGTGCTACTGCAGCAGTGCCTGGAGGCCGGGGTCGGACCGGTGGTGCAGGTTTCCACCGACGAGGTGTACGGAAGCGTGGAGTCGGGCTCCTGGACCGAACAGGCCGAGCTCCAGCCGAACTCCCCGTACTCGGCGGCCAAGGCCGGGGGCGACCTCATGGCGCGTGCTTACGCCCGCACCCACGGGCTGGACGTGCGGATCACCCGCTGCTGCAACAATTACGGTCCCTACCAGTACCCAGAGAAGGTCATCCCGCTGTTCGTGACCAACCTGCTCGACGGGCTGAAGGTCCCGCTGTACGGCGACGGCGGCAATGTCCGCGGCTGGATCCACGTCGATGACCACTGCCGTGGTATCCAGTTGGTGCTGGAGCGCGGCCTGGCCGGGGAGACTTACCACATCAACGGCGACGCCGAGCTGACCAACATCGAGCTGACCGCCGCCCTGCTCGAGTGCTGCGGCGCGGGCTGGGACATGGTCACCCGCGTGCCGGATCGCAAGGGTCATGATCGGCGCTACTCGCTGAACGATGATGCGCTGCGGGCCCTGGGCTATGCCCCGCGGATCCCGTTCCGCCAGGGCCTGGAGGAGACCGTGCGGTGGTATCAGGCCAACCGCGCCTGGTGGGAGCCACTGAAGCAGCCCGGGTCAGCCGCTGCGGCCAGGGTCGCAGCGCCGGCCGGCATCGGGCCGGCATCATGACCCGGTGGCTGGTTACCGGGGCCGGCGGCATGCTGGGCCGTGACCTGGTTAGCATCCTGGGCCGCTGCGGGGAGGCTGTGACCGGCCTGGACCGGACCGGCCTGGACGTCACCGACGCCGCTGCGGTCGCCGTCGCCCTTGCCGCCTTCCAGCCGGATGTGGTCGTCAACTGCGCGGCCTGGACCGGCGTCGACGACGCCGAGGCGCACGAGGAGCAGGCATTGGCGGTCAACGGCGGCGGCGTGGCCAATCTCGCCGCGGCATGCGCGGCCGGAAGTACCCGCCTGGTGCAGGTGTCGACCGACTACGTCTTCGCCGGGACCTCCGAGCGGCCGTATGCCGAGGACGACATCCCGGCGCCGCGGTCCGCCTACGGGCGCACCAAGCTAGCAGGTGAGCGCGCCGTGCTCGACCGCCTGCCCGATGCCGGCTACGTGGTGCGGACGGCCTGGCTGTACGGGGCGCACGGGCCGAACTTCGCCCGCACGATGATCATGCTGGAGCGTAAGCGTCCGACTGTCGACGTGGTTGACGACCAGTACGGCCAGCCCACCTGGACCGCTGAGGTGGCCAGGCAGATCATCGCCCTGATCCGTTCGGCGGCCAGTCCCGGCATCTACCACGCCACGAGCTCCGGGCAGACCACATGGTTCGGGCTGGCCCGCGAGATTTTCCGGCTGCTGGGTGCTGATCCTGCCCGGGTAAGGCCGATCCCCAGCAGCGCGCTGGCCCGGCCAGCACCCCGACCCGCCAATAGCGTGCTCGGCCACGGCGCCTGGACCCGGGCAGGCGTGCCGCCGATCGGGGACTGGCAGCCTGCGCTGGAGGGGGCGTTCCCGGAAGTCGCCGCCGCAGGGCGGCAGGCCGTGGCGGCTGAATGACGCCTGGTCACGGGCCCTGGCTGTTCATCGCCGTGTGCTCGCCGACCGCGGCGCCACGCAGCCGCGCCAGATAGGCCGCGCAGTCAGCGTAGGCCGGCAGCAGCGCGTCGCGGCGCGCCTGCTCCAGCGTCGGGGCAGCGGCATCCTTGTCGGACAGCACCGGTTCCGCGTCTGCCGGCCAGGCGATGCCGATGTCCGGGTCAAGCGGGTGCACGCCGTGCTCGCGCCCCGGCGCGTAGGCGGTGGAGCACAGGTAGATGACCGTCGCCTCGTCGCTGAGCGCCATGAACGCGTGCCCCAGCCCTTCGGAGAGGAAAACCGCACGCCGGCCGGTGTCATCCAGCCGCACCGCCTCCCAGCGCCCGTAGCTGGGAGAGCCGATCCTGACGTCCACGACCACATCAAGGATGGCACCGCTGACGCAGACGACATACTTTGCCTGCCCAGGCGGGACGTCGGCGAAGTGGATGCCCCGGATCACTCCCCGACGGGACACCGAGCAGTTTGCCTGCGCGACCTGTGGCTGGTACCCGAGCGACGTGAAGAGATCCCCGGCCCGGAACCACTCCAGGAAGCACCCCCTGGTGTCGTGAAAGATCCGGGGCGTGAATATCCAGGCGCCGTCGATCCCGATCGGCTCCATCTGACTCTCCCTACTCGGGGTTGCCCCGGGCCACATCCCAGGACCTGGCACGGGTCCGCCGGAAGTACCCGGCCGCCACGGCGGCCGCCAACAGGTCACCGATGGTGGTCAGAGCACGGGAGACCAAGGCCACCGCGGTGCCCGCACCGACGCCTATCACCGGGCCGAGCAAGGCGACGAGCACCACTTCCCGCACGCCAGCCCCGGCCGGCACGAACACGGCGACGAAACCCACGATCCAGGCCAAGGCGAAGCCGCCGAGGGCAAGAAGCGCCACCTGGCCGCGGGGCGCGCCGAGCCGTGTCGCGAGCAGCCAGATTTGCAGACCGTAGAAGATCCATGATCCGAACGACCAGGCGAGCGAGGTGGTTACCGCGCGAGCGGTCAGCGGCTGCTCGAGCGGGGGCCGCCGGGTCAGCCGGAACAATCGTCCCAGGACGGAATTGAGCACCTTCGGGTGCAGGCAGGCGAGCAGGCCGGGGGCGGCCAGGAGGGCCCACAGGTAGGGCGTCGATCCCGCGAAGAAAGGCAGCGTGACCAGCGCGGTGAGCAGCCCGGTGAACATGGACACGAGCATGGTGAGCGCCGATGCGCTGGCCGAGTGATGCCGCGGCACGCGGTGTGCGTTGCCCAGCTCCATCTGCGCCAGAACCGGCCAGACCGATCCGGGGAGGTATTTTCCCAGCTGGCCGACGAACATGATCCGGGCCGCGACCCGGCTCGGCAGCGGCGACCCGAGCGCGGCGAGCAGCACTCGCCACACCTGCATCGCCGCGAACATGGCAATCAGCACGCTGACCATGGCGGCAGCTACCGTCAGGGCCCCGATGCTGGCCAGCGAGGCCCGCACGTCCGTCCACTGGCGGGCCACCGCGTAGCCGCCGATGGCGACCGCGGCCGCGGCGAATCCCCAGCGGACCGGCCGACCAGTGAGGACCCGCCTGGCCACGGCCCACACCGCGCGGACACCGCCGCGCGGCCCGCCGTCGCCGCCGGGCCGCCCGCCGACGGCGACGGCGGTGGCGGTGGCGGTGGCGGTGGCAGTGGCGGTGGCGGGCGGGCGACCCGATATCGCGGAGCGATCCGGCATAGCGCCCGCCTAACTTTAAGGTTCCGTCATTCCAGCGATCTCTACCTGATCGATAGGACCGGAATATTAGGGTATAGGGATCATGCGCGTACTGCTGTTTGGCACCTATGACACCTCGCTGCATCCGAGAATCGCCACGATCGCTGAGGGCCTGCGGGCCCACGGGATCGACGTGGCTGAATGCAACGCACCGCTGGGCCTGGACACGGCGGCCAGAGTGGACATGCTGGCGCACCCGTGGCGAGCTCCGGCCCTGGTGGGCCGCCTCGCCCGGCGCTGGGCGACCCTGGCCCGGGCCGCCAGCCAGATGCCCGCCCCGGATGTGGTGCTGGTCGGCTACCTCGGCCACTTCGACGTCCACCTGGCCCGGCTTCTCTTCCGCAGGGTACCGGTCGTGCTCGACCACCTCACCGGTGCCAGCGACACCGCGCGGGACCGGCGGCTGGGCGGGTTCGTGCGCCAGGTCCTGCTGAAGACGATCGACGCCGGCGCCCTGAGGGCAGCCGACATCGTCGTAGTGGACACTGAGGAGCACCTGGCCCGCCTGCCCGAACGGCATCAGGCCCGGGCGGTAGTGGTGCCGGTAGGCGCACCGTCGGCGTGGCATCTGGCGGCCCGGCCTGCCGGGCAGGAGGACGCCGGGCGACCGCTGCGGGTAGTGTTCTACGGCTTGTACACCCCCCTGCAGGGGGCTCCGGTCATCGGTGCCGCGCTGGGCCGGATCGCCGGGGCGCCCATCGAGGTCACCATGATCGGTGGTGGCCAGGACAAGGCCGCGACGATGGCAGCGGCGGGCACCAGCGACGCGGTTCGCTGGCTGGACTGGGTACCCGCCGCCGAACTGCCTGCGCTGATCGCCAGCCACGACGTTTGCCTCGGCATCTTCGGCGCCGGGGACAAGGCGCTCCGGGTGGTGCCAAACAAGGTGTTCCAGGGCGCCGCGGCCGAGTGCGCGATCGTGACCTCGGACACCGCTCCGCAGCGGCGGGCGCTGGCCGGGGCGGGCGTCCTGGTGCCGCCCGGCGACCCGGACGCACTGGCTACGGCCTTGCTTCGGCTGGCCGGTGACCGCGGCGAACTGGCCCGGCTGCGCCGGCAGGCACGCGAGCTGGCCGAGGAGAAATTTACACCTGAGAGGATCGTGATCCCGCTCACTCAGCAACTCGCTAAGGCGACGGCCACGCGATCCCCGGACAAGGAGCCTGGCATGGATCCCGCTTCCAAGACCGCGCAGGCGCGAGTGGACATCAACTCGGTGGCGCCGCTGACGCCGAACGCTTGGCTACGTTACGAGCTGGTCAAGCGCATGCTGCCCGTCGGCATCAGCGACGTACTTGAAGTCGGCTGCGGCCAGGGTGCACTCGGTGTCCGGCTGGCACAGCGCTACCGGTACCTGGGCGTAGAGCCAGACCAGGTGTCCTGGGCCGTGGCCAGCGAGCGGTTCAGCGCAGCTGGGCGGGGCGAGGTCCGCAATACTACGGTGCAGGATCTAGGCGACAGCCAGTTCGACCTGGTATGCGCCTTCGAGGTCCTCGAACATATCGAGGACGATGCGGCGATGCTGAAGGAGTGGTCAAGCCGGCTCCGCGCCAACGGGTGGCTGCTCCTGTCGGTCCCTGCGCACCAGCACCGGTTCGGCCCCGGCGACGAGATGGCTGGCCACTTCCGCCGCTATGATCCCGATGTCATGACCGCCCTGCTGACCACCTGCGGTTTCACCCAGATCCAGATACGGCAGTACGGCTTCCCGCTCGGCTACCTGCTGGAAGCCGGGCGCAACCTGATCGGCCGACGGCGGCTCGCCGCCGGCCGGGGCACGTCGGTGGCCGAGCGGACCGCCGGATCCGGCCGGCTGCTCCAGCCGTCCGGTGCCCTGCAGGGTGCGGTCACCCGGTGGGGGACCGCACCGTTCCGGTTGACGGAACGCGCGTTCCCGAACACCGGGACGGGTCTCGTCGTGCTGGCTCGCTCAGGGGCGTCCCAGGGCGCGGAAAGACCAGCCGGCTGACCGCCACCGGTGCTCGTCAAGAGCGGTCCGGGCATCGATGACGTTGCGCCGCGCGACGACGGCCCCGAGGACGTGCGGGTCGATCATGCGGTACTCCTCCCAGTCGGTGAGGTGCAGGACCAGGTCCGCGTAAGCCGCCGCCGCCACCGCAGACTCGGCGTACTGCAGATCGGGCCGGACGAGCGCCGCGCTGCGCAGGGCGACCGGGTCGTGCACGGTCACTACCGCGCCCTCGGCGGCCAGGCGACCGCACACGTCCAGGCTGGCCGAGTTGCGTACGTCGTCGCTGCCCGGCTTGAACGCCACGCCCAGGACGCCGACCCGGCGGCCCGCCAGCGAGCCGCCGGCCACCTCCCGGGCCAGCTCCACCGTGCGCGACCGGCAGCGCATGTTGATGGCATCCACTTCGGTGAGCACCGTGGCCAGCGAGCCTATGCCGAGCTCTGCCGCAACCGCGCCGAAGGCGCGGATGTCCTTGGGGAGGCATCCCCCGCCGTAGCCGAGGCCGGGGGTCAGGAAGCGCCCGCCGATCCGCTCGTCATACCCCAGCGCTCCGGCCAGCGCCGCCACGTCAGCGCCGGTAGCCTCGCAGACCTCGGCCAGGGCGTTGATGAACGACAGCCGGGTGGCCAGGAACGCGTTCGCCGACATCTTGACCAGCTCGGCCGTCTCCAGGTCCATGACAAGCACCGGCACGCCCTGGCCGATCGGCTCGGCGTACACCTGCTTCAGCCGGTCAGCCGCCTGCTGCGACGAGGCGCCCAGGACGATGCGGTCCGGCATCAGGCTGTCCACCACGGCGGAACCCTCCCGCAGGAACTCCGGGTTCCAGATGACCTCTGCCCTGGCTCCGGCCGGCGCCTGCGCCGCGATCCGCGCCGCCAGCGCCCGCGCGGTGCCCACCGGGACCGTCGACTTCCCGGCGATAAGGCACGGGCCCGCCAGGTGCGGCGCCAGGGCGTCCGTCGCCGCGTAGACCTGCGACAGGTCGGCCGAGCCGTCCGGCGCCTGCGGCGTCCCGACGCACAGGAAGTGGATATCCGCGAACCTGGCGGCCTCCGCATGGCTGGTCGTGAACCGCAGCCGTCCCGCGTCCAGCTGTTTGCGCAGGAGCTCTTGCAGCCCGGGCTCGAAGAACGGCGCGGTGCCGGCGGCCGCCTGGGCCACCTTGCGGGCATCAGTGTCGACCGCGAGCACGTCATGCCCGAGCTCGGCCAGGCACACCGCGTGGGTCAGCCCGAGATACCCGGCGCCGATCACCGTGACGCTGGCACCGGGACCAGTGGCGTCGATTTCCACGTCGATCAGACATCTCCCCTCGACCGGACGATCAGGTCAGCGAGCAGGGCGAGCGACGCGATGAGCAACCCGGTCACGAAGATCAGCACGGTGTTGACCGCGAAGAGCAGCGGGTGCACGACCATGTCGTATACGCCCTTGAGGATGCCGAGCCCGAGCAGGAACAGCGCCACGGGCATCAGCACCTTGAGCGGGTTGAAGTACATCACCATCCGCAGCACCTGCAGGATGTAACGGTAGGCGTCCTTGACGAACTTGAACTTCGAGGTCCCCGATCGCTTGGCGTACTCGATCGGTATGTACCGCACCTCGTGCTGGTTGGCCAGGAACGCGACGGTGATCGTGGTGACGCATGAGAAGCCGGGCGGCAGCAGCCGCAGATACGGCTGCGCGACTTGGCGCCGGAACGCCCTGAGCCCGGAGTTCAGGTCCGGGATCTGGGCGTTGGTGAGCCTTTCCGCGAGCTTGCGGATGAGCCACTTGGCCGGTACCCGCAACAGCTTGTGCGTGCCTTGCTCGCTGGTCCGCGCCCCCACGACCTGGTCCACGCCCGGATCCTTCTCGAGCATCTGGACCAGCTCGGGAATCCGTTCGTTCGGATAGGTCATGTCGGCGTCGGTCCATACGACGATCTCGCCCCGCGCCCGCTGGGTGCCGATGCGGCGGACGGTGCCGGACCCGCCATTACGGTGGAAAGGCACGATCTCCAGGTGCGGAAACCGGGGGGCGGCCTCGTAGAGGCGGGCCAGCGTCTCATCGGTGGAGGCGTCGTCGTATGCGATCAGCTCGTAGCTGTATCCGCTGGCGTCCATGGCCGCGCAGATCCGCGCCACCTCGGCCGTCACGTGCCCCTGCTCGTTGTAACAGGGCAGGATGATCGAGACGTAAGGAGCCTGCCGCGACGGTTCGGTCGCCGAGCCCAGTGTGACGGCCGGTTCCTGCGGGGCGGCGTAGCGGCCCTCCAGGGAGGCGGTCACGGCGCCGGCTCCCACATCCAGACGGTCAGCCTGAGCGGCCCGGTGGTCCGCGGCGGCGCCATCAGCGTGCTGCTGTCCATTGTCGTGTTCAGTGCCATGACCTTCCTCACGAGCCCTCCGTAGGGCTTGAGTTCCGACGCCGTGGCGGCGAGGAGCACCGGCCGCCGTCCGGCCTTCTGGATGTCGCGCACAACTCCCTGCACGGCGGAGGCGTCCGGAGGGCGGCCAGAGGGCGTAATGCGGGTCGCCGGGTCACCGCACATGCCGCGGACGGCCTCAGTGAGCCGGTCGGCGACCGGGCCGTCGATGATGACGACCGACGAGCCCTTAGGGATCGCCGCGCACATACCGTCGACCGCGCCGAGTTCGCCGCCGTAGGTGGTCTTGAATGCCATGCCGTCCGCGGTGAGCGTGATCCCGAGCGGGCCGCCGGTCTTGACGCCGAGGCCGAACGTGGTCATAGAGGCTGGCAGCACGAGGGCGACGGCAAGGACTATCCCTGAGCCGACGCTGGCCACCCCGGCGTAGCCGTGCTCGTTGAGCCAGCCGACCAGCCATGACGACGCCCACACCGCCAGCAGGATGAAGCCTGGCAGGACGGCGGGGACAAGCCGGCGGCTGGCCCACGGCTGGTCGGGGGTGATCGCCGGCCGGTACAAGAACGTGACGATGGTCCACGCGAAGGTAATCAGCGGCAGTGTCCAAGTCGGAGCCTGGCCGCGCAGGCACCGCCGGGCCAGCAGCGCGGCGGCGACCGTGGCGAGGATCACCACGGGCATGCCGACGTACCAGAACACCCAGTGCAGGCTCATCTCGGCGAAGGTGCGCGACGGGTCGACCGGCACGTGGTTGGACCGCTCGTACGCGGCGATGACCTGCTCGGTGGCGCGCAACATCGCCGCGTGTACTGTCTGCACGTACGGGCGGACGGCGAAGGCGACGATGACCAGGACGGCCAGGGCCGAGAAGACATCCGGCAGCCACCTGCCCTTCACCTGAGGCAGGTCCCGGTTCCACAGCAGCGGCAACGCCGCCAGCGTCAGGACGAGCACAAGTGCTGCCGCCGCCGCGAGCAGCTCCAGCGAGGACTTGTTGGTCTCAAGATACGGCCGGGAAAACACCAGCCCGTCGATGAGGCCGTACGCCGTGCCGACCGCCACGCCGCCAATCAGCGGCACGGCCTGGCGCCGGCGGCCGAGCAGGAGCAGGGCGCAGTACGGGACGATCGGCAGGATGTCGCTGGCCCCGTCGATGCGCACCAGCACGGTCAGGCCGAGCGCGAGGCCCGCGATCGCCGCGATGACCCGGTCCCCGCCGACCCGCTCCCCCGGGTCCTGGTTCCGGTTAAGGGAATCGATGACCAGGCAGAGCCCACCGAGGAAGAGAATCTGCGCCAGCGGCTCGCTGTAGTTCGACCGGCTGGTGAACTGCTCAGGCATGGAAAGCGCGAGAGCCAGGACCGCCAGCGGCGCCCACCGCGGCCCGGCGAGCCGGGCGACCAGCCCGCCGAAGGTGAGCAGTGCGGCCGCCCCGAGCACCGGCGCCGCTACCAGCGCGGCGTTCGCGCCGCCGATCCACATCGCGCCCGCGAGCACCATCGGCAGCCCGGCCATGAACTGCGGGACGACACTGTTGCCGACCTGGTAGTAGGCGAAACTGCTGAAGTCCAAGATGTTGCTGTGCGCGCCGCCGAACGCCGCGCGGTCCTGCGGGATCGGCAGCGAGCCGTGCCGGGAGATCCATTCCGCGAACTGGAAGTAGGACGCCGGGTCGCGCATCACGATGATGAACTGCGAGTGATAGATCACCTGATCGATGCCGAACGCGATCGCGACCGCCATCACGGCCGCGACCGCCCACCAGGGGGTGCGCTGTTTCTCCTGCTCCGGATGACGCGCGGGCCAGGCGTCCGGCGACGGACCAGGAATCCAGCGCAGCCCGAGCGGTACGAGCACCACCGCGAGCGGAACCGACACCACCAGCGTGAGTACCGGCGTGAAATGGCCGATGAGCAGCAGCGGGAACCCGGCGAGCAACCAGGACATCACCAGCAACGCGGGCAGCACCGACAACTGCCCGAGGAGCCGTCCGGCGGTGTCCGGCCGACCGGCCGCCCGGCCGCCGGACGCGGCGTCAGCCGCGGGCGGGCCGGCGGTCTCTGGCTGGGCGCCGACGCTCATCCCGCGTTCTCCGCGGAACCCGCCACGGGCGTAGTCGCGTCCGGACTATGCAGCACGATAAAACCTCCGCGCTCAAAAACGGTCTTGTAACCGTGCTTCCTGAGCAGCGCTATACGTTGCTCCTGCTGTTTGACGGAGTGGAACGTGAACTGCCGCCCGACCACGCTTGCGACCACCCACGGCGGATACAGCGGGGACCCGCCGTCACCGTCCCAGAGCAGGACGGTATCCCGCCCGGACAGGTGAGGGCCGAGGCGGTTCACCGCCTCGACGGTGACGCCGCTCGGAACCGCGGCCACCGCGGCGGCGGCCGTCGTCTCCTCCGCATTCCGATGGTAGAACGACGGATGAAGGGCGGGTCCGAGCGCGAATCTGGGCACCAGGAATATCGTCACGGCGCAGATCGCGGCGGCTGAGACGAGCGCCACCGTGCCCGCGCTCCGGTCCGCCCGCGTCCGCGCTGTTGTTCCCGCCAGCGCGCGGTCCTGCCTGGCCCTCGTCACCCACCGGTCCAGCCGTGCGGCGCCGTCGACGGCGCCGCACGCGAGGATGATCACGAGGTAGGCGTTGTAGTGGTAAGCGGTGAGCCACCAGTTGGAGAACTGGTTCTGAAGCATCCGTTCCAGCAGGAGCGGGATGATCGCGATCGTGATCGGCGACAGCAGCGGAAGGAAGCAGAACGGGGCCAGGAGCCAGAGCATGGTGTCGAGCTTGACCCGGGGGGTGATGAACAGCCGCAGCGCACCGAGGGGATGAGCGACGATGTGCCCGACGGCCTGCGGCACGTTGCTGCCGAGCGCGCCGTACGCCCAGTAATAGTCGGAGCGGCCTCCGAAGGCAGGGATCAGGACGTAGGTCGCCACCCAGGTGTCCGCCACTCCGAGGATGATAAGAGCGGCGGCCACGAGTCGCTGCCTGTTCACTACCCGCGGGCGCGCCACGGCGAGGTAGACCCCGAGCCCAGCCACGAACAGGCCCATGTCCTCCTTGACCAGGAGCAGCGCCGCCAGCGCGATCAGCGCGGTCCGCAGGCGGCCCGCCTGGAGGCGCTCGAGCGCCACCGCCGTGAGCACGGGGGCGAACGCGACCTCGTGGAAGTCGAAGGCCGCCGCCGAGGCGATCGGCCAGCTCAGCGCGTATGCCACCGAAACGAGGTACGCCGCGACGGTGGCCTTTCGCCCACCGCCGAACGCCCGGCGGGTGAACAGCCACAGCGGCGGGACCGCGAGCGCGAAGAGCACCGCCTGGGCCACGAGGAGGATCTCCGGGCTATTAAATATCCAGTACAGCGGGGCCAGCGACGCGAGGATCGGCGACCAGTGGTCGCCGAGGACGGAGAAGTGCGGGCCGAAGCCGTTGTGCAGGCCCTTGACGACAGAGATTCCAGGCTGGAAGTGTGCGTATGAGCGCACGGCCTGATCGAAGATCACAAGATCGTACGATGAGGTCTGGAAGGTGTAGTTGAGTGTGAGCGAGAACACAGAGTAGCCGACAGCGACCAGCACGGTCAGCACTCCCACCGCGACCTTGTGCCTGGCCGGGCTTCTGCGCCCCAGGCCGCCGGCATACTGCCGTGCCGTGGGTGAAACGCTATCCACAGTCACTCGGGGAGACCCAATCCTTGGAGTTTGCTCGTGTGCCTATGCGCAACCTGGACGTATGGTTCGGGCTGCTCGCTGCTCCGTCCGTACCCTAGTGTCCTGGCGAACCGCTACGCAACAAGCGACGAGGCGTGCCGGGCCCGCGTTCAGTGAGTCTAATCGCCCTAGGGAAATCAAAATCATAGGAAACCCAAACCCAATTTGATCTGCGAACGGACCGGCCGGGTCTGCGCGCCCCGTTGAGCCCGAGCGCGGCAGCTGCCTGAACAAATCGTGGCGCTCGCCTGACCGCCGTTCGCAGGCCCTAGTCGCGAAGCCTGCCGTGCCCCGCGCCCGGCCTGGGTCGCTTGCCCGGCCTGCGCTCGGGCGCTGATCTTGACAGTGTCCGACTCCGCCCGGCACGACGGAACACCGACGTTATCGGGGCCGACCGGCCCGTGCTCTCCCTGGCGTACCGTGCTCAGCCTGCAGGGGCTGAGCTGTCGGCCGTGACTGCCAGCGCCACGATGCGGACAGGCAGAGCCAGGCGAGCGCGATGACGGCGGCGAGGCGGATTGCGGGCGCCAGGTAGCTCACGTTGTCCTCGAATACGGTGTTCAGCCAGTGCGGGGCCAGCGTCTGGTCCACCGCGAGAATGTAGACGGTCGTCCCGGCAAGCAAGCGCGCCAGAATGACCCCGTCGAACCTGGACGCCGGATACAACGCGAGCAAGCAGATGACCATGACGTCGTACCAGGGCCGCTGGAACGGCCAGGCGAAGAGCCAGGCGAGGCTCAGCGCCAGCGCGGGCCGGACAGCAGGCAGGCAGGCGAAGCCATCAGGGTCCGGAAGCCGCCGCAGTGTCAGGGCCGCGAGGCAGGCGGCCAGGACCGCGCCGGCTATCACCAGGCCGGGTGGCGCCGAGATCGCGGACGCCGTGTACCCAAACGGGCGGTAGACGAACTGGTAGAAGTTGTCCCAGGTCGCGCCCTGGGTGCGCGCCGCGAGCGCCCTGACGGCGGGCCAGCCGGCTATCGCGTACCCTGGCACCAGGGCAACGAGAAGCCCGGCCACCGCTCCGGCCAGCGCGAGCGGCGATCTGCGGGACGCCCACACGACACCGAGACCGAAGAGGCCGAACGGGACCTTGCAGGCCGTCGCTGCGCCGGCGAGCAGCCCCGCGATGAAGGCCCGGATCCCGCTGGGGGCCTCGCCTGGCCGGCCTACCCGCAGCACGATCAGGCCGCAAAACCCAAGAGCCGTGGCCACCCCGTCGATATGGCCGCCCGCGATCATCGCCCAGAGCAGGAGCGGGTTCACCGACCAGAGCAGGTGAGCACGGGCACGCCTCGCGGGGTCGGAGCGCAGCAGCCGGTCAAGGGCCAGCGCCGTCGCGCCGAAGGCGAGCGCGTTCCACAGCTTCAGCCAGAAGGTGATCCTGGCCGCTGACGTCCCCCCCAGTTCTGCGGCGGCCCACTCTTCTGCCGTGGCCAGGGGGCCGTATATCGACGGGGTGTTCACCCATGTACGCGGCGCGAGCCTGGCGATCGGATCTCCGGTACGCCGTAGCTGGCCTGGTGTCATCACGTAGGGGCTGTGGCCGGTCATGACGATCCTGCCGTCGATCGCATAGCTGAGCTCGTCCGTGGAGCCTGCCGGCGGCAGCACGGTAAGCGCGGCCACGGCCACCAGCGCGCCCGCTAGGAGCAGCCGCACGGGCGGCCGCGCGCCGCGCGCCACGGCGGCAAGCCCCGCCGCCACGCCGCCGCAGCCGGTGGCCGCCGCCGCCCACAAGGCGATAGTCACCAGCCCGGGCCGCAGCCGCACGGCAAACCACCACGGTGGCCCCGCGGCAGGCCGCGGCATCGCCGCGACGGCCGCGCTCGGGCCCATGGCCGACACGCCGATCATCACCAGGACTGCTACAGCGATGGCCACCGCAGCTGACCAGGTAAGAACGCGCGTCGTCCGGTCCGGGGAAGCCTTCTCACCTCGCGTCCGATCCCGCGCCGCAGCACCCAGCGGGAATTCGGGAATCTGCTGACCCGGCGCTGAATCTTCCGAGGAGGTCAGTCCTGTCATCCAGATCCTCCCGGATCACGCGATCTCCGCAGCCCGCAAAACACTCTTTTTCTAGTGAATTTGCTGACAATACCAGCTGGCCTTGTTCTGTCCGGAACGTAGCCAGTCGCGTAGCCGGGCGGACGTACGAACCCAGGCAGCGGACGCCGCCGCCGTTCAGCGACCCGCGGTCAGGGCATCGCGTCCGGGGCGCACGCTGATCACATGCCGGCGATGAGCTTCTCGACCCGCTCGTCCACCGAGCGGAACGGGTCCTTGCACAGCACGGTCCGCTGTGCCTGGTCGTTCAGCTTGAGGTGCACCCAGTCGACGGTGAAATCGCGCCGCTTCTCCTGAGCCCGGCGGATGAACTCGCCGCGCAGCTTGGCCCGCGTCGTCTGCGGCGGGACCGACTTGGCCTCGAAGATGTCGATGTCACGGGCGGCCCGCTCCACCGCCCCGGCCCGCTGCAGCAGGTAGTACAAGCCGCGGCCGCGGTGCACGTCGTGGTAGGCCAGGTCGAGCTGGGCCACCCGCGGCGAGGACAACGGCAGGTCATGCCTGGCCCGGTAGCGCTCGATCAGCTGGTACTTGGTGACCCAGTCGATCTCCCGCGCGATCATGTCGAGGTTGCCGGTCTCGATCGCGGACAGCGCCCGCTCCCACATGTCGAGGACCCGCTTGCTTATCGGGTCGAGTCCGTTCTTGAGGGTGAAGTCCTTGGCCCGGTTCAGGTACTCATACTGGATGTCCAGCGCGGACAGCTCCCGGCCGTTGGCCAGCCGGACCCGGCTGCGGCCGGTCATGTCGTGGCTGACCTCGCGGATCGCCCGGATCGCGTTGTCCAGGGTCAGGTCGCGCATGATCGCGCCGGCCTCGATCATCCGCAGCACCAGGTCGGTGGAGCCGACCTTGAGCAGCGTGGTGGTCTCGCTCATGTTGGAGTCGCCGACGATCACGTGCAGCCGGCGGAACCGCTCGGCGTCGGCGTGCGGCTCGTCCCGGGTGTTGATGATCGGCCGGGACCGGGTGGTGGCCGAGGACACGCTCTCCCAGATGTGCTCGGCCCGCTGGCTGACGCAGTACACCGCCCCCCGCGGCGTCTGCAGCACCTTGCCCGCCCCGCAGATGACCTGCCGGGTGACCAGGAACGGGATCA